>JAYULP010000491.1:0-1002 GCA_043763445.1 Polaromonas sp. | reverse complement strand
CGGCGGGCTTGACATCAACCCCTTCCGTTGCAGCGCGCCATCGGTGTTGCCCGCCAATGTGCGCACGGCGCGGCAGTAATGGCTGACGTCCCGGTAATGCGCGCTATTAGCTATATAAATAATAGCTAGTAAGGATTCAAATACGAGGGCATCAAGGCGTTTTGGTATAAAAAAGCTGCGGCAAAGCGCCCCAGCGCTGACCCGCAAGCTATGAACCCGCCCACTTGCCCGCACCGTGAAAAACCCTTGAGCCGGGGTCAAGCCCGCAAGGACACAGCTCAAACCAGACCAAGCGCGGCCCCGTTGAGTCCGCCCAGCGGGGCAAGGAAAGTCAAATTTTTCAGTTTGCCCTGAGCCTGTTGAACGGCTGGTTTGTTTATTTGCTTGTTTGTTTGTTTGTTTGTGCGCGCAGGCCCTGGCATATTCAGCCCAAACCGGGATTGGTTTGGGCTTGATCGGGGAGCAAGCGCAGAGCAAAAGCAGAGTAAAAGCAAAGCAAAGCAAAGCAAACAGGGCGTTAGTGGGGCGTCGGCGGTGTCAGGTCAGCACCGCAGCGTTCGCCATCAACCGTGACGTTGCCCCGCTTTTTTCGTGACCTTGGTCAACGTCCAGCGCCCAGCGCCTGCGCCATGTCTTGCCCGGCAGGCGAGCGTGGGCCAAGTGAGATAAAACTGCAAAACGTCTTAAATAAATGAATCCTAATGCGCTGCTCGGGTTGGTTGTGGCCGTTAAGTGTGTGAAGATTTAGTTATTCATAACATTCAGGGCGCGTACCGTGCAGTGCTGTTGTACCAGCGGGCAAGCCTTCACCAGCCGAGACTGCGCGATGCGTTTTACTGTTTTTAAGCCCCGTGTGGGGCATCAACTCGCCCGTTGCGCCCGGTTGCTAGCGGGCCTGTTTTTGCTGCCGCTGGTGGGTTGGGCGCAGACTGCGGCGGTACTGCCGACGGTACAAGTGCAGGGCTCGCGCAACAGCGTGCTGGGCGAGGCCGCCACTGCCAA
>JAYULP010000490.1:0-1057 GCA_043763445.1 Polaromonas sp. | reverse complement strand
GATGACAACTGGCGGTTACTACCGGCTTTGTTTTTCTGTCATGGCGGGCTTGACCCGCCATCCATAAAACTGCCGCCTTGCCAAGTACTGCACGCTTTCATGGGTCCTGGATCAAGTCCGGGATGACAAATCGGGATAACAAATGCTTTTTTGATTCCGCAATGGCAATGCTTTTCAAGTTTAGGTAAGCTGTGAGCAGCTGCTCATTTCGCGTTCACGATGCCCTTAAAGTCGTACGGCACCACGATGGTGTGGACCTTTCCTGCTGCCACGCCTTCGGCAATTTTCAGGTTCGCCATTGCGTTCATGTAGCCGATGGCGCCCGCGTTGGCGTTCAGTGCGGCGATACGTTCGGCTTCTTTTTTGGCGGTTTGCACTTCCACTTCTTTCGTTTTCA
Organism: Polaromonas sp.; assembly: GCA_043763445.1. Classification (GTDB taxonomy): domain Bacteria; phylum Pseudomonadota; class Gammaproteobacteria; order Burkholderiales; family Burkholderiaceae_C; genus Polaromonas. The sequence goes on along the minus strand of JAYULP010000490.1, from coordinate 660 downwards.
GCTCGTTCTGGGCCCGCACCAGCTCGTTGGCGCTGTTGACGATCACGTCGGCCGGGGTGATGGCGCGCACCTGCACTTGGGACACGGTGATCTTGTCGGCCAGCTTTTCTTCGGCTAAGGTTTTAATCATGTTTTCGCGGATTTGCTGCTCAATCAGCGGACGGTTGTCAGCCATCTTCAAGGACTCGAAGTTACGCGCTGCCTTGTACGCGGCGTTGCGGGCGCTTAGGGCAATGTAGTTTTGCATCAGCAAAATGTCGCCGTCCTTGCCGGCCATGCCGTGAAACGTCTTGTTCTTGGTTGTCCAAAGCTCAGACACCGCTGTCGGGTTGATGTTGTAGACCACCGTCATGTCAAAGTCTTTGATGGTCGAGTTGTCCGATGCCAGCGGGGTCATGTTGTCCACGGCCACAGCCACGTCCTGAATCTTGAAGGTCAAGATGCTGCCGATCAGCGTCTGGTTGAACGAGCCTGGCAAGCGCTCGGTCGGGTCGGTGGTTTTGTCAAAGTTGATGCGCAACCCGACCTCCCCGGTTTCGATCCGGGTGCAACCGGACAGCAGCAGTGCGGCCAAAGCGATTGTTAGTGTGCGCGTTGGGCTGAGATTCAGGGTTTTCATGGCAATTCCTTTTCTTACTGCGATGCTCCTCGCCAGGCGGC
>JAYULP010000489.1:0-2890 GCA_043763445.1 Polaromonas sp. | reverse complement strand
TTGCCACCAACCCGCGACTCAAAGTGTTGTTGATCGGCAAAAACGATGCGGGAACCGGCTGGCCCATACTGGCACGCCCCATCAGACTGATGGGTATTTTGGGTGCGCTGGACAAACAGCTGGGCGGCACAGTTTTGGTGCCGCTAGCGAGCGCTGCGCAAACGCCAGCAGCTTTGCCTGCCAGCACAGCGCCACCGGCCGCACAACGAAAACCCACCGAGATTCATGCGCCCACAGCACGGGTAAACAGCACGGCGATACCGACCGGTACAAGCAGTGCTCCGCAAAGAAAACGCAGCGCTGGCAGCAGCAATTTTGGCGCGCCGAGTAGCTTCATGGGTCTTGAGGCAACCAGCGCCAAATCGGCAACAGCTGCCTCGGCGTCAAGGTTTGACGATATTTTGGTGGTGGACGACAGTGACGTTGCACTTAAATTTATGCAGTCTCGCCTGCACCGTTTTGGTTTTCGTCCAGAGCTGGTTAGCAGCGGCGAAGAAGCCGTGGTCCGCGTGACGAACAACGACTTCAAGTTTGTTTTTCTTGACGTGATGATGCAAGGCATGGACGGCTACCAAACTTGCAGAGCTATTAAGCAACGTAACTACAACGGTGCAACGCCCCCGGTAGTGGTAATGCTCACCAGTCGCGGCGGTACCATAGACAAGATTCGCGGAACTCTCGCGGGCTGCGACGCCTACCTGACCAAGCCGCTCAACGAGGCCGCCTTACTGGCAGTGCTGTCCAAGCACGACCCGCAGGTGCAGCGCGGGTTTCAGGCCACCAGTATTGGTACTCCGAGTGACAAGTAACTTTTAAACCAACAGAAATAAACGCACCGAGAACCTCATGAAAAAAGTACTTGTCGTTGATGACTCTCCTGTCGATTTAATGAACCTTCAAGGCATCTTGTCGAAAGCCGGCATGGTGGTGATCACCGCTGCTTCCGGTGCGGAGGCAGTAGCCAAAGCCAGATCTGAAAAACCCGAGCTGATCATGATGGATGTAAACATGCCGGGCCTCGACGGTTTTTCAGCGGTGCGCCAACTGGGGCAAGACCCACTTACCAAGGCTATTCCGGTCATTTTTGTCACCAGTAAGGACCAAAAAGCTGATCGGGTTTTTGCACAAATGTTGGGTGCCAAGGGCTTTGTTACCAAGCCCTACACGGCCGAGCAGATTTTGACTTTAGTTTGAGTTGTGCCCGCCATGCCACCAGCGGAGTCGACCATTGAGCCTGTGACTGCACTGCCGCCGGCTGCAGCGGCGCAACAGCTCGCGCAAGGCATTGTTTGCGGGCAGTGGGCACTGGCCTTTTCGTTTGACTGGGCCAGGCAAATTGTCGAGCGCTTTGAACTCAGTGCCATACCTAAAGCGCCCAACTGGCTGCTGGGCGCAGCCAATGTTGACGGCAACATCGTGCCAGTGGTGGACTTAGCCAGGTACTTTGACGCCGAACTCACCGACTCGCCGCGCGCGGCTCAACAGCGGCTGTTAGTTGGCGGCTTGCAAGGCACCAACGCAGACGACGCTATTGCTTTTGCGTTTGTCGGTCTGCCAATACAACTCAAATACCGCAGTACCGTATTGACCTACCCCAGCGCGCTGCCGGCCAAGCTGCGTGAGGTTTGTGACGGCGTGGCAAAAGATGGTCGAAACAGAGACTTTCTGGAAATCAATATTCAACGGCTAAAAGCGTTACTCACTGATGAGCTGCTGCTGCTGTAACACTGCCATTTTTAAAAAAATTCTAAGTTTTGACGACGGAGCGACTCAATGGCCACTAAAAATAGCTTTAATTTTCTAAACAACATGCGTCTGTGGCAAAAATTTTTGCTACTCGGCACTTTTGTGGTCATTGCAGTGCTGCTGCCGTACCTGCAAACATTAAAAACGTCGCAAGAGTCGATTGACTTTGCGCAAGAAGAATTGAGCGGTTTGGCACCTGCCAATGCCGTTGTTAAAGCTGTGCAGTATGCGCAGATTCACAGGGGTCTTTCAGCCACATTTCTGGCTGGATTTAAGGACGACACAGCCGCCTTGGCGCAGTCTGAAAAAGAAGTTGCTGCAGCGTTTGCGATTCTTGACAGTTTTTTTGCAAAAGAAGGCCGTGGTGTGTTGAAAACCCGGTTTTCTCCGCTCAAGCAGGAGTGGGCCGCCTTGCTCGACCCAAGTGTCAGCGGGCTAGCTGATGTTCGGAAAAACTTCGATGCACACTTGTCAGTTATTACCAACTTGCGCTTGCTTTTGGAGTTAGTAGCTGATGAATACAAGCTCTCGCTTGACCCGAATGCCAATACTTATTTTTTAATTCAAGCGGCAACAGTACATTTGACTGTACTGAGCGAGTTCAGCGCCCAGGCCCGAGGCATCGGCACAGGGCGCCTGTCAGAGGCCAAGCGTCTTCGGGACTCGGGCAGCGATGCGGCTGTATCCTTGACGGTGGCGGATCGGGAGCGCCTTATCGCCATTATTTTTAATGCACGAAGTTCTGCAGACAATACCTATAGATTTCTCGAAAAAGCGATCGCGGCCGACGCAACACTCAAAGCTACGTTAGACCCCGAAATTGACTTTCAGAAAAAGAAAACCGCGCAGATTTTAGATTTGGCGCGCCGCGAAATTGTCGATGCGTTCACGCCAACATATGACCCCGCTCAGTACTACAAGTTAATGACCGATGGCGTCGACTCCCAATTTAAGTTCTACAAAATCATCAGTGACCTGACAGCGCAGGCTCTGAGCCAACAAATTAACGACTTACGCAGTAAACGTCTTGTGGCCGGCGCGCTTATTTCTGCGGCGGCGCTGGCGGCATTGCTGGTGGCGCTGTTCACGCTTCGCAACGTAACCGGCACAGTGAAGTCACTGCAGAGCGCGGTTGACAACGTGC
>JAYULP010000488.1:0-1062 GCA_043763445.1 Polaromonas sp. | reverse complement strand
GCATCACGCTGCAATTCAAGGTTTTGATCCTGCGTCGGGACGCGGGCGTAGCCAATCGGCATGATTTGTTTCTCGTGCTGGCTCTTCTACAAGCTTGCACTGCCTGTGCCTTTTGTATTTATTGCCGAAAGTCTCTCTAAAAGGTTCTTCTCAGAAACAACTTCAATCATTTTTCCAATTGCTGTGTGGATGATTGCGCGAAGCGTTTTGAGGTTTTTATCGCTCGTGTCTTGAACAAAACCACAGGCAAACTCGGCTGCCCAATTTAGCGAATCTTTGAAAAGGTGAAGAAATGACGCTCTTTGACCTTGCCCCTGGAATCCGTATCCCTTAGCTGAGATCATCAACCGGCCTGCTTGACTTGCGCCGCGTGCCAGTTATCTTCGAACTGCATCGGGCTGACGTAGGTCAGCGTCGAGTGCAGTCGCTCCCGGTTATACCAAAGCAGCCATGCGATGGTTTCGTCCCGGGCGTGGCGCCTGCTTACAAACCGCTGTCCATAAAGGCGTTCAACTTTCAATGATCCGAACAGCGTTTCGCTACAGGCGTTGTCCCAACAATTTCCACGCCTGCTCATGGACGGCGTAATGTCGTACTCCTTGAGCGTGTCGCAAAAATCCTTGCCGGCGTATTGACTGCCCCTGTCGCTGTGGAAGATCAACCCCGCATCTTTTGCAGGGTGTCGCCGGAACCAGGCCATGCGCAAGGCATCAACGACCAAGCTCGCGGTCATGTCATCGCGCAGTGCCCACCCCACCACCTGACGGCTGAACAGGTCCACCACTACGGCTAGAAACAACCAGCCTTCGTCGGTGGCGATATAGGTGATGTCACCCACCCAGGCCTTATCCGGTTGCGCCACATTGAATTGTCGATCCAGCAGATTCGCCGTAAGCGTCTGGGCGTGGCATCTTGAACTGAACCTGCCGAGGTCCGACCATCGCTGTCATGACGAACATGATGGCGAAGATCTTCAATGCGGTGGGGGGCCAGGTTGTGCGCTGGGTTGGTGCCATCGTCATCGCTGCCGGCATCGCAGCGAGATCGATGCTGGCGCTAATC
>JAYULP010000487.1:0-2904 GCA_043763445.1 Polaromonas sp. | reverse complement strand
AAGAGACAGCCAAGGCGAATATCGTGGTGAAAAGCTTGTTCATTTTGCGCGCACAATCGAGTGAGAAAAGGGGTGGGGTCAGCTCAGCAGGCAAGTAGTTTGATGAGTGCCTGAGCGATTATATCTGTGCGCTCCAGGCCGATTTACCCTGCGCTTGGCCATCCGAGTTCGACTTTTTAACGCTATTTCGACCATGAAATTTCAAGGCTCCAAAAACTACGTTGCAACCCAAGACCTCATGCTGGCGGTCAACGCTGCTGCAGTTCTTAAAAAACCCTTGCTTGTCAAAGGCGAGCCGGGCACCGGCAAAACCATGCTGGCCGAGGAAGTGGCGCAGTCGCTGAACCTGCCGCTGTTGCAATGGCACATCAAGTCAACCACCAAGGCCCAGCAAGGCTTGTATGAGTACGATGCGGTGTCGCGCTTGCGTGACTCGCAGCTCAGCTCGGTCGACGGCGGTGAAAAGGTCCGAGACATTCACAACTACATCGTCAAGGGCGTGTTGTGGCAGGCTTTCACCGCCGACGAGCCAGTGGCGTTGCTGATCGACGAAATCGACAAAGCCGACATTGAGTTTCCGAACGACCTGCTGCGCGAGATTGATCGAATGGAGTTTTATGTCTACGAGACGCGCGAGCTCATCAAAGCCCGACACCGCCCGCTGGTGTTCATCACCTCCAACAATGAAAAAGAGCTGCCTGATGCTTTTTTGCGCCGCTGCTTTTTTCACTACATCAAATTCCCCGATGCCGGCACGATGCAGCAAATTGTCGATGTGCATTTCCCCGGTTTAAAAAAAGAGCTACTGGCCGCCGCCATGAAAACGTTTTACGACGTGCGCAACCTGCCGGGGCTGAAGAAAAAGCCCAGCACGTCCGAGCTAATTGACTGGCTCCGGCTGCTGCTGGCCGAGGACATCTCGTTAGAAGCGCTGCAAAGCCGGGATGACAAGGTAGCGGTGCCGCCTTTGGTGGGTGCGTTGCTCAAAAACGAACAAGACGTCACACTGTTTGAAAAGCTGGTGTTTATGCAACGCCACAACCGGTAGCGCTGCCGCCATGAATACAAAACGCTTGTTGATCGAAGGTGTGACCGACGCCGTCGGCTTTGTTGGCGGCGCGCTGCTCGGGTTTTGGGTCGGGCGCTGGCTTGACTTTGACATTTTCAACGCCGGCTACAGCAACAGCAGTATTTTTGGCATTGTGCTGGTGGGTCTTGGCGGCGGCGGTGGCCTGCAAATTGCCCGCTTGTGGCGCAGTCACCAGACCAACAGCGCCGCACAAGACCCCGAGGCTTGAGCATGGCTGGTGTGAACGCGCTGGCCCTGCAGCACCGTGGTGTCCGGCTGGAGCCCTTGACTGAGCGGGCTGAACAGGCATTGCGGGCGGCGGCCCAACACGGCGAGCTGCGCGGCGGCGCGCTAGCACCATCCGCCGCGCGTTGGTGCGCGGCATGTGCGCCAGCCAAAGCGCAGCTGCGGTGTTTGCTGAACAAGCCGCGCCCAGCAACTTCACCTAGCCCCTGAGCACGCGAGGCCCCTATGCTGATTGACTTTTTCTACGCCCTGCGCTCGGCCAAACTGCCCGTGTCTGTCAAAGAATATCTGCTGCTGCTGGAGGCGCTGAAAGCTGGCGTTGTCGGCCCGAACAGCGCACCGACCCTCGACAGTGAAGACGAAGGCGCTTACAAAATTGACGACTTTTACTACCTGAGTCGAACGATTTTGGTTAAAGACGAAAAGCACTACGACAAGTTTGACCGGGCCTTTTCGGCTTATTTCAAGGGCATTGAGGCCGTCGCCGACTTCACCAAAGAAGTGCCGCTGGAGTGGTTGCGCAAAAACCTGACGCTGCAACTCAGCGCTGAGGACAAGGCCAAGATCGAGAAGATGGGTTGGAACGAGTTAATGGCCACGCTTAAAAAGCGTTTTGAAGCGCAAAAAGAGCGTCACGAAGGCGGCAGCAAATGGATTGGCACCGGCGGCACTTCTCCTTTTGGTGCCAATGGCTTGAACCCGCAAGGCATTCGCATTGGGCAAGAAAAAAGCCGCAACAAAAGCGCTGTCAAGGTGTGGGACCAGCGCGCCTACAAAGACTATGACGACACCCAAGAGTTAGGAGTCCGCAACCTCAAGGTGGCGTTGCGCCGGCTGCGCAAGTTCGCCCGACTCGGCAGTGCCGAAGAGCTTGACTTGGACGACACGATCCACAGCACCGCCGCAAACGCGGGCTGGCTGGACATCAAGATGGTGCCCGAGCGGCACAACAACGTGAAGGTGCTGCTGCTGATGGACGTGGGCGGCAGCATGGACGAGCATGTTCACCGGGTCGAAGAGATGTTTTCAGCCGTCAAGTCAGAGTTCAAACACTTGGAGTTCTACTACTTTCACAACTGTGTGTACGACTTCATGTGGAAAAACAACCGCCGACGCTTTAGCGAGAAGTTCACCACCTGGGATATTTTGCGCAAGTACAACAAAGACTACAAACTGATTTTTGTAGGCGACGCCACCATGAGCCCCTACGAAATCCTACAGCCCGGCGGCAGTGTGGAATACAACAACGAAGAGTCTGGCGCTCAATGGATGCAGCGGCTGACCGCCACATTTCCCAAGTTTGCCTGGATTAACCCGGAGCCGCAGGGTGTTTGGCAATACCGTCAAAGCATCAGCGTGATGCAGCAACTGGTGCAGCAGCGCATGTACCCGCTGACGGTCAAAGGCCTAGAAGACGCGATGCGCCAGCTGTCTAAATAGTGAGGCAGCGCTCACTGTGAGCGGCCAATTTGTTGCGCAACCAAGCGGCAGCTCTCCTACACAGAACACCCACCTTGGCTCACGCACCTGCCGGTAAGCCCGCACCAGGTGGGTAAATTCGGCCAGTAAACTGCCCATGTGATTTACTT
>JAYULP010000486.1:0-7227 GCA_043763445.1 Polaromonas sp. | reverse complement strand
GGGCTCCTGCCAGTGCAATTGCAGACAAGCTCACCTTATCGAAGGGCGCTGTATCGGGTGCACCTGCGGCTTCAGCCGAAGAAAAAATTGTCAAAACACGCCAAAGCAATGACTCGGCTTCACGGGTTGCAGAGCTGTCTAAAAATATCAATGACTTGAACAAGTTGGGGGCCGCATCAGCGACATCGTCCAGCGCACCCCGCGCGTCGGCACCCGCTGGTGTGCTGGTGCCAGCGCCTGCCGGTGTTGCACGGCCCCTGCCAGTCGCGTCAGCCGCTGTGCCAATGGTGGCCGCAGCCAGCGCGCCAGTAGTCGCTGCAGCGGCTGGCGTAGCCGCTTTAGCTTCAGCACCCACATCCTTGGCTGCGTCTGCAGCCGCCGCGGTGTCGCCCGGCGCAGCACTGACCAGCAGCCCTGCCAGTGCATCGTCCGCGCCAGCGATGGGTGCACCGGCAGTTGCCAGCACGCTTGAGGTTGCCAGCTCACCGGCGGCGGCCGTGTCAGTGCCGGCGGTAAAACCCCAGCTGTCTGTAGCGCCGGTAGCACCCGAGCCGAGTTTTTTTGATGCTTTGCTCTCCAGCGCCATGGGTCTGCCGGGCCTTGGTTTATTGATTGCGGGTTTGGGCGGATTTGCTTTTTATCGCTACCGTCAAAACAAAAAGTCCGCGCCAGTAGACAGCTCATTTCTTGAAAGCCGCCTGCAGCCTGACTCGTTTTTCGGCGCCAGCGGTGGTGAACGCGTTGACACCAATGACGGCAACGCCACAGGTTCATCCCTGGCGTACTCACCCAGTCAGCTTGATGTAGCAGGTGATGTCGATCCGGTAGCCGAGGCCGACGTGTACTTGGCGTATGGGCGCGATCTACAAGCCGAAGAAATTTTGAAAGAGGCCTTACGCACCAACCCAGCCCGGGTAACGGTTCTGGCCAAACTGCTGGAGATTTACGCCAAACGACATGATGCCAAAGCCTTTAGTGCCATCGCTGCCGATGCTTTCACGCTCACGCGCGGTGAGGGCTCAGAGTGGAAGTACATCGCTGACATGGGACGCGAGCTGGACCCAAACAACGCCATGTATCAGCCGGGTGGTAAGCCGCCTGCCAAGGCGGCAGTGTCCGCAGCCACAGCGGCGGCGGCCAGCAGTGGTGGCTTTGGCTCTAGTACGCTGCCACGGGCCATAGACCCACAGCATGCAGAGCCGTCTGACGCTGTTGACTTTGACCTCGACCTCGGCTTTTCGATGGGCGACACACCGACTGCCACCACAGCTAAATTGTCATCGACACCAAGCCTGTCCCCTGCTGCAGCTGCGCTGAGCGCACGCGCCGCACCGACTGTTGCAGCGCCGGCACCTGCAGTTGGCGGCGTAGATATGGATGTTGACAACAGCAACGCCCTTGATCTGACTCGTCGGGAACCTGCTCGTTCCGCCGCGCGGAGTGACGAGCCAATGGCTTTTGAAAGTATGGAGTTCGTCGAACAACCCTCGTTCAAACTTCCGTCAACAGCCTCAAGTCGGCCAAAAGCAGATATGTCGGCCGCTGCAAATGAGCCCCTTGAATTCGACTTGGGTGCGCTGTCGCTCGACTTGGACGAGTCTGTCAATGACAGCGCGCCGCCGGTGAGCGCATCGGCAGATACTGCGCTAGACGACCCTCTTGAGACCAAATTTTCACTGGCTAAAGAGTTCAGCTCCCTAGGTGACCCCGACGGTGCGCGAGCGCTCGCGCAAGAAGTTTTACTACAAGCCCAAGGACCTCTCAAAGTCAGAGCACAGGCATTTTTGAACGCTTTATCGTGACACCTGCTCGCCACTGTGCTGTTTGACATGCCGCTTCGTTATTTAACTTGGCAACCAGTGTTCGGATTGCGGCAAACATCCGCGCCAAGGCAGTGACAGTGACATGAGGCTGGCGCTCGGCGTGAGCTACAGTGGCAGCGGCTACGAGGGCTGGCAAAGTCAGCTGTCTGGCCAAACCATACAAGACAAGCTCGAAGCTGCACTTGGGCAGTTTGCGGCCCAGGCAGTGCGGGTGATGTGCGCAGGCCGCACTGATGCGGGGGTGCATGGCGTGATGCAGGTGGTTCATTTCGACACTGAACTGCTACGCGAGACAGCCTCCTGGGTGCGCGGAACCAACGCATTTTTACCCCGAGACATCGCTGTTCAGTGGGCACAGGTTGTACCTGCAGAGTTTCACTCACGCGCCAGCGCGCTGTCGCGGCGCTACGCCTATGTTGTGCTTGAATCCGCTGTCAGGCCAAGCATTGAGGCCGGCCGCGTAGGCTGGGTGTACCGGCCGCTAAACGCCCAAGCCATGCGAGCAGCAGCGCAGTTGCTTCTGGGTGAACATGACTTTTCCTCCTTTCGCGCGTCCCAGTGCCAAGCGAAGACACCCATTAAGACGATGCACCGCATAGACATTTCTCAGCGAGCCAGCCTGAATGCCTGCTATTGGCGGTTTGACTTTGAAGCCAACGCGTTTTTACACCACATGATTCGCAATTTAATGGGCTGCCTGCTGGCCATTGGCCAGGGAAGTCAAAAGCCCCAGTGGATGCAAACGGTGTTGACCGCCCGCAGACGCGATGCTGCTGCGCCCACTTTTTCGCCTGATGGTTTGTATTTTTTGGGCCCGGTCTACGACAACCGCTACGGATTACCCACACGAACTGCCGCCTTCGACTGGTTGCCATAATGGCAGATGTTATGAGCCTACTGCAAAGCACTGCCCTGCCACCGCTGATTCAACCCATGTCGCGCCGTACCCGGATCAAAATTTGCGGTATCACACGCGAGTCGGATTTGGATGCTGCAGCAGCCGCTGGCGCAGATGCGGTGGGTTTCGTGTTGTACCCGGCCAGTGCGCGTTACGTCACAGCCGCGCGGGCGGCCGAGCTAGCGCGCCGCCTGCCGCCGTTTGTCACCCCTGTACTGCTGTTTGTTAACGCCAGCGCTGCTGAAATAGCTGCTGCCTGCGCCGCTATTCCTGCCGCCGTGGTGCAGTTTCATGGCGATGAGTCGGTGCAGGACTGCTTAACGATTGGTCGTGCTTTTGTACGGGCAGCGCGCATCCCCTTGGACGAAGTAAGCCCGAGCGAGCCAGGCAACCTAGGCGGCTTTGATCTCGTAAACTACGCGCACGATTTCAGACTAGCTCAAGCCATCTTGCTCGACGCCCATGTCGATGGATACGGCGGCGGCGGAAAAACATTCAATTGGTCACTTCTTCCTCCAAGCGTCAATGCTCACCTCGTTTTGTCTGGTGGGTTGACGCCTGCAAATGTGACCGATGGCATTTTGCAAGTTAGACACCGCGGCCTGTCGCTGGCCGTGGATGTGAGCTCTGGTGTCGAGGTCTCCAAAGGAATCAAGGGCCACGCGCTGATCAGTCAATTCGTCGCTGCCGTCCGTGCCGCTGACGACCAATTTGCAAAGAGTGACTCTTTCTATGTTTCCTTATCAACAACCTGATGTCGCAGGTCATTTCGGTAAATATGGCGGTAGTTTCGTTTCAGAAACGCTGACCCACGCCCTAAACGAGCTCAAAGCCGCTTACGCCAAATACCAGCACGAGCCAGCATTTCGAGCCGAGTTTGAGTACGAGCTTAAGCACTTCGTCGGCCGCCCCTCGCCCGTCTACCACGCGGCGCGCACCAGCCGGGAAATGGGTGGCGCACAGATCTATCTCAAGCGTGAGGACCTCAACCACACCGGCGCGCATAAAATCAACAATACTATTGGCCAAGCAATGCTAGCCAAACGCATGGGCAAGCCGCGCATCATTGCCGAAACCGGCGCGGGCCAACACGGCGTGGCCACCGCCACCATTTGCGCCCGTTACGGCCTTCAATGCGTGGTCTACATGGGCAGTGAGGACGTCAAACGCCAAAGCCCCAATGTGTACCGTATGAAGCTCTTGGGCGCTACGGTAGTGCCGGTGGAGTCTGGCAGCAAAACGCTGAAAGACGCGTTAAACGAAGCCATGCGTGACTGGGTCGCTAATGTCGACAACACTTACTACATCATCGGTACGGTCGCCGGGCCGCACCCGTACCCAATGATGGTGCGTGACTTCCAAAGCGTCATTGGCAACGAATGCATTGTACAAATGCCGCTGATGACCGGGGGCATGCAGCCCGATGCGGTGATCGCCTGTGTTGGCGGCGGCAGCAACGCCATGGGTATTTTTCACCCCTACATCGGCTTTGACGCCACTCGCTTGATCGGGGTAGAGGCCGCGGGAGAAGGTATAGAGACTGGCAAACACTCCGCGTCACTCCAGTGCGGCGTGCCTGGGGTGCTGCACGGCAACCGCACTTATGTGCTGCAGGACGAGGATGGCCAGGTCACTGAAACCCACAGCGTCAGCGCCGGCCTAGACTACCCTGGCGTTGGCCCAGAGCATGCATTTTTGAAAGACCTCGGCCGCGCTGAATATGTCGGCGTCACCGATGTTGAGGCACTGCAGGCATTTCACTACCTGTGCCGTACCGAGGGCATTATTGCCGCCCTAGAGTCCAGTCATGCGGTCGCTTACGCAATGAAGCTCGCCAAAACGATGCGTGCCGACCAAACCATTTTGGTGAACCTTTCAGGCCGCGGCGACAAAGACATTGGCACTGTTGCTGACCTGAGCCAAGCGGACTTTTACTGCCGCCCGTCATGCCGCGGTCAGGCTGTCAAGGGTGGCGAGCAGGTCATCGGGTTTGCCAAATGAGCCGCCTTGAAACCACCTTTTCGGCGCTAAAAATCCAAGGGCGCAAAGCCCTGATTCCTTACGTTACTGCTGGCTTTCCTTTCGCCGATGTGACTCCAGAGCTGATGCACGGCATGGTGGCGGGCGGTGCAGACGTGATTGAGTTAGGTGTGCCTTTTTCAGACCCCAGCGCTGACGGCCTGGTGATTCAAAAAGCTGGTGAAAAAGCGCTCGCAGCGGGCGTTGGTATGGTGCAAGTGCTGCAGATGGTGCGCGACTTTCGCAGCGTCGAGCGCGCCACACCGGTGGTGTTGATGGGGTACGCCAACCCAGTCGAAGCCTACGACATCAAGCATGGCGATGGCAGCTTCATTGCCGACGCAGCCGCGGCAGGGGTCGATGGCATGCTAATCGTCGACTATCCGCCTGAGGAATGCGTTCAGTTTGCGCAAAAGCTGCGTGCACACAACATGGACCTGATATTTTTGCTGGCCCCCACCAGCACCGACGCTCGCATGAAACAAGTGGCAGAAGTTGCCAGCGGCTATGTGTACTATGTTTCGCTCAAAGGTGTAACTGGCGCTGGCACGTTGGACATTGGTGCAGTCGAGGTGATGTTGCCGCGCATTCGCCAGCATGTCAGCGTACCAGTTGGGGTAGGCTTTGGTATTCGTGACGCTGACACTGCCCGCGCTATCAGTCGGGTGGCCGACGCGGTTGTTATTGGCAGCAAAATCATCGAATTGATTGAACACCAGCCGCGCCAGATGGTTGCCGCTACAGCGCAAGAATTTTTAGCCGGCATTCGCGCTGCACTAGACTGATACAGATTGCCACTTGCCCAAGCAAGCGCCGCTCAACGCACACCCAAAGGACTTCCTTATGTCTTGGCTAGAAAAACTCCTGCCCCCGAAAATTAGCCCAACCGACCCTACCGAGCGCCGCAGTGTGCCCGAGGGTTTGTGGATCAAATGCCCCAGTTGCGAAGCGGTGTTGTACAAAAGCGATTTAGAGAAAAACCAAAATGTCTGCCCTCAGTGCACCCACCACCACCGCATTGGCGCACGCGCCCGACTCGATGCGTTTTTAGACCCGGAAGGCCGCTACGAGCTGGGCCAAGAAGTGTTGCCGGTGGACGCGCTGAAATTCAAGGACAGCCGCAAATACCCCGAGCGGCTGAAAGACGCTTTAGAAAGCACCGGCGAGACTGACGCGCTCATCGTCATGGGCGGCTCAGTCCACAGCCTGGGCGTGGTAGTAGCGTGTTTTGAGTTTGACTTCATGGGCGGCAGCATGGGCAGTGTGGTGGGCGAGCGCTTTGTGCGCGGTGTCCATGCTGCTATTGAACAAAAAGTGCCTTTTATCTGCTTCACCGCTACCGGCGGTGCCCGCATGCAAGAGGGCCTATTGAGCCTAATGCAAATGGCCAAAACCAACGCCTGCCTGACCCGCTTGGCAAAAAAAGGTCTGCCTTATATCAGTGTTCTGACCGACCCCACCATGGGCGGCGTTAGTGCAGGCTTTGCCTTCATGGGCGACATCGTGGTGGCCGAGCCTAAAGCGTTAATTGGTTTTGCAGGGCCTCGCGTGATTGAGTCGACGGTGCGCGTTACCCTGCCCGAAGGCTTTCAACGCGCTGAGTTTTTACAGTCTAAAGGCGCTGTTGACTTTATCTGTGACCGCCGCGAGCTACGCAAAACCATCGCCAGCGCGTTGGCCATGCTGCAAAAACAACCTGCAGACGCGGTGAGCTAAAGCCTAGGCACCGGCATTCGGGCGTTTTTCTGACCCGCCACACTGCGCTTCACCGCTAGTAAAAAAATCAAAAAATCCTTGTAAACAAGCGTGTCTGTTGTTCTTGCTGAATAAACCGTAAGCCGGTGCCGCAGCAAGCGCCTCACCGAAACTAAAAGCCCACATCATGTCTGAGCCCCTGACACTGACCTGCCTGCCCTTGTTTCCGCTGGGCACGGTGCTGTTTCCCGGCGGTCTGCTGCCGCTTCAGATTTTCGAGGTGCGCTATCTCGACATGATCAAAAAATGCCACAAGGCGGGCGCGCCGTTTGGCATTGTCTCGCTCACCCAAGGCTCGGAAGTACGCAAGCCCAATGCAAGCAACGCGCCCAGCGGCGATGGGTTTGCCACCGAGGTGTTCAATGACGTCGGGACGCTGGCCACCATTGCCGAGTTGTCATCACCCCAGCCCGGCTTGCTGGTCATTCGGTGTACGGGAACCCAGCGTTTTGAGATCGTCAGCCGTGAAAAACTCAAGCACGGCTTGTGGGTTGCCAGCGTCACGCGTGTCGACGACGACCAGGCGGTCAGCATCCCGGACGACCTGCGAGACGTCTCCAATGCCCTGGGCAAATTGATTCAAAGCCTACAAGCGCGCGCGGTGCCTGAGGACCAAATGCCGCTACAGCCGCCTTATTTACTCGACGACTGCGCTTGGGTCGCCAACCGCTGGTGCGAGCTGCTGCCAATTCAGCCGGAACTGCGGCAGCGCTTGATGGTGCTGGACAACCC
>JAYULP010000485.1:0-2908 GCA_043763445.1 Polaromonas sp. | reverse complement strand
CGCTTGGCCAGGTTCAGAAATTTGGAGAAGTGCCATGCTGTGATTTAGTCTTATAAGTTGTTATTGTCCCAGTTGGTCGAGCCGCGCATCGACTTCTTTGGCAAAACGCTCGGCGAACATAAGGCCTCTGACCTGTTGGGCCGCTGCCGGAAAGTTGCGTTCAACGTCCAAAAGATACTGTGTTTTTAGCAGCTGTGTCTGCATGGTCTTTGCGGCCATCGCCACGATTTCATCGAATTCGTCAGCTGTTTTAGCGTCGTCCAGCGCTTCGTGCCACTGCATCTGCTGCATCAAAAACTCTGGTGGCATGGCAGTATTGATTTGAGCGTTGATAGCTGCACCGTGCAGCTCACACAAATAGCCTGCCCGCTTGAGCGGATTTTTCAAGCGCTGATAGGCTTCGTTAATACGTACCGACCACTGCATTGCTAAGCGCTGCGCCGCCGCACCCTGAGCTGCAAACTTGTCGGGATGTGCTTGGCGCTGCAACTCCTTCCAACGCGCGTCCAACGCTGCGCGGTCTTGCGCAAATTGTGCAGGGACGGCAAAAAGTTCAAAGTCGTTGGATTGAAGGTTCATAGCACTAAAAAGCCGCCAGCACTTTTAGTGAAGGCGGCCCTCGGCGGTAGTTGAGTAAGTTGAGCAAAGGCGATGCAAGCGCTGCATGCAGGCACTGTGCTAGACGCGAAAAGACTCTCCACAACCGCAGCGGTCGCGCTCGTTGGGGTTAATGAACTTAAAGCCCTCGTTGAGGCCTTCGCGCACAAAATCCAGTTGTGTGCCGTCAATGTAGGCCATGCTTTTCGGGTCCACCAGCACTTTGACGCCGTTGTCTTCAAACACCACATCCCCCGGTGCTACCTCGTCGGCATACTCCAACTTGTAAGCCAAGCCCGAGCAGCCTGTGGTTTTGACACCCAAGCGTACCCCTACGCCCTTTGCGCGCTTGGCGAGGTAGCGGGTAACGTGGCGGGCGGCAGCATCAGTGAGGGTGACAGACATGGGCTCTACTTAAAAGTGGGCAAATGAGGCGTATCGAAAGCGCAACGGGTCAGTGGGCAGCGCGGCGTTGCTTGTAGTCGTTCACTGCAGCCTTAATAGCGTCTTCCGCCAAAATAGAACAGTGAATTTTCACGGGCGGCAGCGCTAGCTCGTCAGCAATTTCGCTGTTTTTGATGCTTGCTGCTTCGTCCAAGGTTTTACCCTTAACCCACTCGGTGATCAAAGAACTCGATGCAATTGCCGAACCGCAGCCATAGGTTTTGAAGCGGGCGTCCTCAATTATTCCGGTGCTTGGATTGACTTTAATTTGCAGCTTCATCACATCACCGCAGGCCGGAGCCCCCACCATGCCAGTGCCAATGCTGTCGTCATTTTTGTCGAACGAGCCCACATTACGTGGGTTTTCGTAGTGGTCAACGACTTTTTCTGAGTAGGCCATGATCAATTCCTTTCGTTAAGTATCTATCTCTACCAGCCACAGCATAAAGTCAACTCTGCCAGGGCGCTGATGTCGCCGCCTTTGAGAGCGTGCGGCATCAGCTGCTCTGGGGAAAGCCGTATTTCAGTGCGCTGCCCATTGAATGGTGGACAAGTCCACGCCATCCTTGAACATCTCCCACAACGGAGAGAGTTCGCGCAATTTGGCTACATTTTCCTTGATGGTGCCAACTGCGTAGTCAATTTCTTCTTCGGTTGTCCAACGGCCAAACGTCATGCGCAAGCTGCTGTGGGCCAACTCGTCGCTGCGGCCAAGCGCGCGCAGCACGTAGCTGGGCTCCAAACTGGCCGAGGTGCAGGCTGAGCCGCTAGACACGGCCAGGCCTTTGATCCCCATGATGAGGGACTCACCTTCAACGAAATTGAAGCTCATGTTCAGGTTGTGCGGCACGCGTTTGTCTGCATTGCCGTTCAAAAATACCTCTTCCACATCTTTCAGGCCGGCGAGCATGCGCTCTTGCAGTGCCCGAATGCGTTTATTTTCAGCGTGCATTTCATCCTTGGCGATGCGGTAGGCCTCGCCCATACCTACGCACTGGTGCGTTGGCAGTGTGCCTGAGCGCATGCCGCGCTCATGGCCGCCGCCATGCATTTGGGCTTCAAGGCGAATCCGCGGCTTGCGGCGCACATACAGCGCACCAATGCCTTTCGGGCCATAAGTTTTGTGCGAAGTCAGACTCATCAAATCAATAGGCAATGTCCCTAAATCAATGTCAACCCGGCCAGTAGCCTGAGCGGCATCCACATGGAAAATAATACCTTTTTCACGGCACAAGTTGCCGATGGCTGTCATATCTTGGATCACACCAATTTCGTTGTTGACGAACATCACGCTGATCAAACTTGTATCAGGCCGAATAGCGGCCTTGAGCGCGTCAAGGCTTAACAAGCCGTCAGCTTGCACGTCAAGATAAGTAGCTTCAAAACCTTGGCGCTCCAGCTCCCGAAAGGTGTCGAGCACCGCCTTGTGCTCAGTTTTCACCGTGATGATGTGCTTGCCCTTGGTTTTGTAGAACTGGGCAGCACCTTTGATGGCTAAGTTGTTTGACTCGGTTGCACCGCTGGTCCAGACGATTTCGCGCGGGTCAGCACCAATCAAATCAGCAATTTGACAACGGGCTTTTTCAACGGCTGCTTCCGCCTCCCAACCCCACGCATGACTGCGGGAGGCAGGGTTGCCGAAGTGCTCACGCAACCACGGAATCATCGCATCCACCACGCGCGGATCGCACGGATTGGTGGAGCTGTAGTCCATATAGATCGGGAAGTGTGGGGTATCCATTTGGCTAGCTCTTTAACGTGAAAAAAGACATGGCTGACGCAGCAGCAACTGTAAAAACGGGCAACCACCAAGCTGGGCGGCCGCCTTGTGTGACAAATTGACTTGTAAGGTTTAGCCTTTGGAGAA
>JAYULP010000484.1:0-2914 GCA_043763445.1 Polaromonas sp. | reverse complement strand
TAAAGCCTTTTCCGTTGTCGGTGACTTCAACACTGGCATAGCCATCAAAACTTTCTACGGTGATGTGCACTTCTTTGGCTTGTGCATATTTGGCAATGTTCGTTAATGATTCTTGGACGAGTCGGTAGACCGTTAACTGGGACGAATCCGCCAAGTCCACTGGTTCAAGCTCGGTTGTAATGACCAAGTCCGAGCGTTCTTCAAATTCGCGTGCCAGTATTTCAAGTGACGCTACCAGCCCGAGATGAAACAGTGACGACGGACGCAGATCCTCAACAATACGGCGCTTCAGCGCGATACCACTGTTGAGCGTCGTTGTAAGGTGTTCTAGCCGCTCGGTTGCCTCAGGAAAATTGCTGCTCAAGCGCGACTTGATCCGCGCGACATCCAGTTTTGCCGCTGTGAGCAGCGCGCCAAGCTCATCGTGCAGCTCGCGCGCCAAATGGCCCCGTTCGTCCTCGCGCACGTTTTGAAGGTGAGTGGCAAGTTCCGCTAAGTTAGCAGTTCTCTCCATCACTTGGATATTTAACTGGTCGCGTTCGCGCTGCAGTGACTGTTGTTCGCGCTGACCGGACGCTAGCAGCGCCTTGGTTTGAAGCAAGTACATGTAGAAGGCCAGCAGCCCCGCCACCGCCATGGCCGCCACACCGAGCCGGGACAGCTGCAACGATTTTCTAATTTGTTCTTGGCCTACATCAATTTTTTGAACGCTCGCAGCTGCGAGTTTGCTGGCCTGCTGACGAATTAGCTGCATCTGTTCTTCGCCGACGTCAGTGGTCAGCACAAATTTCCAGGCGTCTTCTTTGCCTTCCCGGCGCATGCGCACCGTAAGGTCCATCTCTGCCATTTTGCGTGCAACGCTTCGTGACAGCACACTGAGTTCCAACAAGTCAGCGTTGTAAGGCGTTAGTAAAACACGCAAGCCGTCTAAGTTCTGAGCAATGTTGTCGACCGCCGTGTTGTAAGGCTCAAGGTAGCGGGCCTCGCCGGTCAACAGGTAGCCACGCTGGCCAGTTTCTGCATCCAGCATGTTTTGTGTCAGCTTGCCCACCGCCGTTCGGGTAACTTGCGCTTCTTCGACGTTGGCCGCAGCGGTGGCTGAGGCGTAAAAACTGGTTTCGTTGATAAAAATTAAAACAGCAGCCGCCAAAATCGCCAGCGGCATGCTGATGGACATGCGCGGAATTGAAAGTTTCTTCAAGGGCTCGCTCCGGTTGAGCTTGTTTGTTGCGTGATGCGCTAAGTGTTCGCGGGTGTCGGGGAATGCGGTGCATTTGGGCATCAAGTTTGCCTTTGCACCACCCACAGCGCAGAGTGTTCATCGCCAATGGTTGGCCGGTATGTTGCGTGCAACGGCCGCTGTATTCGCCCTATTGCCTTGGCAAAAAAGTGATGTTTCCACCTCGCAAAAATGAGGCAACACGCGGTGCCGTTTTTGTTGTGGGTGCTTATTCGTCAATAATGTACTGCTGAACATGGTGTTCATTGTGCGCGGTGACAGTGATGCATCACCTTTGCTCCGACAAGGCATCATCGAAAGACAGCAGCATGATAAAAATTGGAATTGTTGATGATCACGCAATTGTCCGGTCTGGACTGAAACAGTTTTTCTCTGATCATGTTGACCTCCGGGTGGTTGGCGAGGCTGCAAGTGGCCGGGAGGCAATTGACCTTGTGCGTAACGTCGAGCTAGATATTTTGGTTATGGACTTGTCTATGCCAGGTCAAAGCGGCATAGATGCGCTTGCCATGATTCGTGCCAAGGCGCCGGATGTAGGCATATTGATCCTCAGCGGCTACCCCGAAGAACATTACGCTGTGAATTTGATCCGACAGGGAGCCAGCGGGTATCTCAATAAAGAGTGCGAGCCATCGGACATCGTAGATGCCATTCGCGTGATTTCCCTTGGAAAGCGCTACATCACTCCCGCCGTTGCAGAACTACTGGCCCAGCAGTTAAACCGCCCCAACGACGTTGCTGCCCATGAGCAACTCTCTGAACGGGAATTTCAGGTATTTTTAAAGCTAGCCAAGGGGGAAACGGCGGGTGACATCGCCAAGGCTTTGTCCTTGAGTGTCAAAACCGTCAGTACTTACCGCACCCGAGTGATGGAAAAGATGAGCCTTTCGTCCAATAGCGATCTGACGTACTACGCGTTAAAAAACAAATTGATTGACTGACCTGGTAAAAACAAAACGCGCAGCACAAGCGCCGTTTGCGCTTTTTGGTGTGAGCAGATTTTCAGTGTGCTGCCATGCCGCTAACTACCTTTTGCTTGCAGTGCGCGAGCCTGTGTAACGCAGTAGTCCACGAGCGCGTCAATTTCATTTGATTTGTCAAAAACGGCATCAACGCCAAGTTGCGCACAACGGTGGCGAATATCAGCTGTAGCGTAGTTGCTCAACACAACTAATTTTTGGTTGGGCCGCCGGTCACGGCACGCCGCCAATATTCCAAGGCCGCTGCCCTGCTTTAAAAATAAATCAACAATTGCCAAGTCCCAATCGCCATGGTTTTGACAAAGCCACTGCTTACTTTCGTTTTCTGTCTCAGAGGTGCCCACCGCATCTACGCTGGCGAGTTCCTCCAACGTAGCGATCAAATTTTCGCGGATGGTGGGGTTATCTTCCACAATGTACGTTTTCAGTCTCACTGCTCAAATCCAAGTGGGCGCGGGAAACATGCCGAAAAACTGCGACTGTTTACCCAACAAAGTCAACGCGAGTTGTCACAAACGCTTGCCGCAATTGATATCACTGTATTGCTGCGTTGATGTAGATTCTGACAGCGACTGCAAGCACTGCCTGTAGGCGGTTTCCTACTGTTCCCGCCTATTTTTCAAGATGTAGGTTGACGCTTACGGTCGGCGCAGCTAGGGGCTAAACGGGCGGTGGTGAACGGCAACGCATGAGG
>JAYULP010000483.1:0-7251 GCA_043763445.1 Polaromonas sp. | reverse complement strand
CGCTGGCGCAAAGTAAAGGCCGGCTGAGCGACGAGGACGAAGCCTGCCACCTCAAAGCCATGCGTCACCTGCCAGTCGCGCTGGCCGCTGTACTGGCGCTGGAGCCACAGCTCATCAGCTGGGCAAGTGACTTTGCAAAGCATGAAAACGCGCTGTTTTTGGGTCGTGGGCTGCACTACCCGATTGCGCTGGAAGGCGCGCTCAAGCTCAAGGAAATCAGCTACATTCACGCCGAAGCCTACCCGGCTGGTGAGCTCAAACACGGCCCGCTGGCGCTCGTCACCAGCGCGATGCCGGTGGTCGCGGTAGCCCCTAATGACGCGCTGATTGAAAAGCTAAAAAGTAACCTGCAGGAAGTGCGCGCGCGCGGCGGCGTGCTGTATGTGCTGGCCGACGCTGACAGCCGCTTGGACAGCAGCGAAGGCGTTCACGTCATTCGCCTGCCCGAACACTACGGCGCGCTCAGCCCATTGCTGCATGTTGTGCCGCTGCAGTTGCTGGCCTACCACACCGCAGTGGCCCGCGGCACCGACGTGGATAAGCCGCGCAACCTCGCCAAGTCAGTCACGGTAGAGTAGCGGCGAAGGCCGCCAACCAAGGCCCAGCGCTCAGCAAGGCACGCCGCCCCCAAGCGTTGCGCTGAACCGGTGATAAGTCCATTTTGTCTTCGCCTCGAACGCCGCGAACGCCTCGAACGCCGCGAAGGCTACCGTACACAATAAAACCCGCTGGCAGACTCAGGGCAAACAGGCCAAGCTGCGCCGATTGTGCAGGGCGGGCCAACAAGCGACGCATCGGCGTGACTTTGACGGTATAACGCTGGCATGGCTTGGTTTAGCTCGCGGATGTCTCAACGTAAAAACAGGTTTTCTGCAAATGGTTTTTGACGCCTCTACCGCGACACTGCGATTTCTGGCCCAAGGCGGCGAGATGGGCGCGTTGACACGGGCGCACGACTGGCGCGCGTCTGCCTTGGGCGAGCCCGCAGCGTGGCCGCAAAGCCTTAAAACTGCTGTTCGTTTGTTACTCAACACCCGGCATCCGATGCTGGTGTTTTGGGGGCCAGAGCACATCCAGCTCTACAACGACAGCTTTGCGCAGTCGATAGGGCCTGACCACCACCCGCGCGCCCTTGGAAGGGCCGGCCGAGACAGCTGGCCCAGCATCTGGCCTATTTTGGGGCCGCAAGTAAACAAAGTCATGCTGGGGCAAGGCGCTACTTGGAACGAAAACGCACTGGTGCCGATCACGCGCAACGGCCAGCACGAAGACGGTTATTGGACCTACAGCTACAGCCCGATTGACGAGCCGGCGGCGCCCAACGGCGTCGGCGGGGTGTTGGTGGTGTGTAACGAAACTACTGCCATCGTACAGGCGCAGCAGCAAAAGTGCCGCGACCTGGACCTGTTGCAAACCATGTTTCAGCGGGCACCCGGTGCAATTGCCCTGTTGAGTGGTCCGCAGCACAGGTTTGAGCTGGTCAATGAGGCCTGTATGGCGCTGATTGGCCGCAGCGACTTGGTGGGCAAACGGGTCATTGAAGCGGCGCCTGACGCTGTGGAGCAGGGCTTCATCCGCTTGCTCGACCGGGTCTACAGCAGCGGCGAGGCCTACGTCGGAAAGGACGTTGTGGTTTCGGTGCGCCCCACCGGCAGCGGCGACGCAACGCAGCGCGTCATTGACTTTATCTACCAGCCGGTACGGGGCGACGACGGCTGCGTGTCCGGAATTTTTGTGCAAGCCAACGACATCACTGAGCGGAAAAGGGCGCAGGACCAGCTCCAAAGTTGGAACCAAGAACTCGAAAAAAACGTTGCCCTGGCCAGACGCGAGCGCGACCGGGCCTGGAATTACTCAAGCGCCCTGATGGTGGTGGCCACCAGCGACGGTGTTTTTCGCGAAGTCAGCCCGGCCTGGTCGCGCGTGCTGGGCCATGACACTGGCGATGTGGTGGGGCACAGCTTTGTCGAGTTTTTGCACCCAGAAGACGTTGCTAAAACCCTAGCGGTGTTGAGCGTGGCCTTGCAGCGCCATGTCAACAGCTTCAAAAACCGGTACCGCCACAAAGACGGCAGCTACCGCTGGATCTCGTGGGATACCGCCTTCGAGGACGGCTTGATTTTTGGCTTTGGACGTGACATCACGCTGGAGCAAGAGCAGGCCCAAGCGTTGGCACTGGCGTCTGAGCGGTTGCGCCAGGCTCAAAAAATGGAAGCTGTGGGTCAGCTCACTGGCGGGCTGGCGCACGACTTCAACAACTTGCTGACCGGTATCAGCGGTAGCTTGGAGCTGCTAGAGCGGCGGGCGCTGTCCGGGCAGCTTGATGCCGATACCGTGCTGAAGTACACCGTGGTGGCGCGTGGCGCAGCCCAGCGGGCGGCCTCGTTGACGCATCGCTTGCTGGCGTTTTCCCGGCAGCAAACGCTCGCAGCGGAGTACACCGACGTCAATGCGCTGGTGGAAGGCATGAAAGAGCTGGTGGCGCGCACAGTAGGCACGGCAATTGACACCCAAACCAGCCATGGACACAACTTATGGCCGGTGCTGGTGGACCAAAACCAGCTCGAAAACGCTTTGCTTAACCTGTGTATCAATGCGCGCGATGCCTTGCCAGACGGCGGCAAGTTGACCATTGAGACGGCAAACATTCAGCTTGGTGAGCAAGAAGGCTTGGCGTTGGGCCTAGAGCGCGGCGACTACGTCAGCTTGGCTGTGGTCGACAGTGGCACGGGCATGACGCCGGCGGTGGTCGAGCGGGCGTTTGATCCATTTTTCACCACCAAACCGCCCGGCGAAGGCACCGGCTTGGGCTTGAGCATGGTGTACGGCTTTGCCAAGCAGTCGGGCGGGCAGGTCAGGTTGCAGTCTGCGCCGGGCAAGGGCACACGGGCCGTCATTTATTTGCCGAGGCACTTTGGCGAGCCCGGTGGCTTGGCCGCCGTGGCCGATTTTGCCGACAGTCAATTTGACGGCCACGGACAGACGGTTTTGCTGGTGGACGACGATGCCAGCGTCAGGATGTTTGTCGCTGAAATACTCAATGAACACGGCTGTGTGGTGCTGCAGGCTGAAAGCGCCGCCCGCGCGTTGGAGATTTTGCACTCTGGCGTTCAGCTTTGCTTGCTGGTCAGCGACATTGGCTTGCCCGGCGGCACAAACGGCCGTCAGCTCGCTGAGGCGGCACGCACACTACGCCCGCAACTCAAGGTGCTGTTTATCACCGGCTACGCCCGGCCAGACGCTTGGGGCGGCGCTCGCTTGCCGCAGGGCATGGAAATTCTCGTCAAGCCCTTTACCGCTGAAGCGCTTGCAAGCCGAGTCGAGCTGTTACTGGGTTGAGCCGGTGCCCGCGCATTGTTGAGCTGGCCCCACCTCAGGTAATACGGACAAACTTGGCGGCCGACGGTATGCCTGCCGCGTCCAGCACAAAAAGCATGTAGTAGCCCGGTGGCACCAGTGCGCGAGAAGCCGGCACCTGAGCTGACAGGCCGTTAGTGCGCGGCAGCACTTTGAGCTTGATAGCGCGCTGGTGCATGTCGTTGCTGTGGGTGGTGGCGCCCGGTGCCACCAGCATGGCGCTGACCATGCCGTCGCGGTCAGTTGACACCGTGAATGACTGGCCGTAGGTCAATGTTGCCGGGGCTTGGGTAATGACCGGCTGCGGGCCCTTGAACAGGTACGGCGGCGCGTAGACCTGCAGCTTGTGCTCAAACGCTGCTTGCGCGCTGTAGTCCATGTCGTCCTGCGACAGCATCACCGTGGCGTCGGGCAGCAGCAGCGCACTGGAATGGTAGGCGGCCTGAATCGCGTGGGGTGCCATTGGCTTCCAGATGCCGGTTTTGTCGCCTATCGGCTTGCTGTAGAGCTCCGGCACAAACAGCGCGTCCTCATAGCCGTACAAGCCTTGGTTGCCGCCTACCGTCAGCATCGTCCCGTCAGCCAAAATCACCGTGTTGGCGTTGTGCCGTAGCACTGCCCATTGGGGGTAAGCCCGCCAGCCGGCGCTCGGGTTAACGCCGTCCATCCACTCATTGCCTGCGACGGGTCCATTTTGCAGTGAATTGTCGCCAACATAGTTGTAGCCGCCAGCGACCATGATGGTCTGGGTGACTGTGGCCCCAGACGCGTCTGAATAAGACACGCCGTTACCAAGGTAGTAATGGTCGCCCCTCATGCGCGGCAGGGCGCTCCAGCTCCAGTTGCTTGTGCTCATCTGAAAGCTGCTGCCAGCGTCCGGTCCGGCTTCCAGCAGCTGCCCGCTTGGCAACAAAAACTGTTGCGGATAAAGACCTGAGGCGTTGTGCAGGCCAACCGCCCGAATCGTGCCAATGCCCATCCGGTTAAGGTCTGGCGTGAACAGCTCGACCTGGTTGGTCAGCGCGCCAGAGCCAGTCTCGTCCATGCCGCTGGTGATAACCACGCGGTTGTCGGCAAGCTGGGTCAAGGTGGGGTACCAGCGGCCGCGCACCATGTTGGGCTGCTTTGCCCAGGCCTCGTCGAGCGGGCTAAAGGTAAAGTTCGTCAGCGTGCCAGCCCAGTCGGTCAGGCCATTGGCGGCATTTGGGTCAGGGTAGCGCAGATTGCCGCCTGCCACATACACCCGCCCGTCGCTCAAAATGGTTTGTCCCCCGCACCAAATGTTCTCAGGTGGCGCGATGTTGTAGCCTGTACGCGTGCTCCAGTCCCACAGGTACGCCACCCCATTTTTGGAGTTCGCTGGGTTGTGGTAGTCGACCGGGTCATAGGACCAGAACAACACCTTGCCGGTGTGCAGCAGTGTTGCGGTCACGCCCACCACCGGCACTACAAAAGGCTCACTCCAGCGGCCGCCGACAGCGGGGTCCATCGGCGCGACTGGGGCAACGCCGGCCTGCAAGCCCGGCGGCGCCAGTACCGAGCCGCCGCCGTAGCCGCGCGGATCAAACGGCACGCCGGTTACGTTTTTGTCTTTTTTGTCCTTCTTGTCCTTGAAGTGGGCCTCGCGAATGTCCTTGTCGTCCTTTAAGGTTTGCGCGGCAGACTTGACCAGACCTTTGGCCGCAACGGTGCGGGCTCCCCGCTCTACATCGCACTGAATGCGCCGCATGAACGCATGCTGATCGGCGTGCCGTGCCCCCAAAAGGTCTTTTTCCTGCCGGTGTTTTTTGCCCTCCACCTCCGCGCTTTGGCACGCTTTTACCGTTTTGCGGTCGCCAGACGTCGGGCTTGCAGACCCAAGATCAAACGCGCGGGCGTCCAGCGGAGCTGCCAGCGCGCCGGTGCTCAGGACTGCGGCGAAAACAGCGCTGGTGTAGCGGGTGAGTAAACGTGTTTTCATCACAATGACCCCAAGTTAGTGGCAATGCACAGACCCTAAACCGCTGTCTAAGGCCACTGCTCAAGGCCACTGCTCAGAACATTAAGGCCGGGCAGCTCGCACTGCACATGCAGCCGGTGCCACGGCGGCCGGTGCATTCCCGCTGCCTCAGCGTAGTGCGCTAGGCGGACTGCAGCGGTCAGAAATTGCCCCTAGATCAGGTAAGTCGTTACCGATGCGTTGGCGGTGCTGCGCTGGTCAAGCGCCGGCAGTGCGGCACCGTTGGCAACCGTGCGCTAGCCGGCGGCAGTGTGTAAGCCGCAGCAGCCACCTCGATTGGCAACACACGCGAGTGAGGGGTGTTTTTTTTGCGGCCCGAATGACTTTTTCGCGCTGCGCGAGCATGTTGGGCAGGACGAGCCCTAGGGCACCCGACGCTCCCAGCGCTGGGCGGTGAAAAGCGCACGCCGGTGCCCGCTGCGGGCAAGTTCCAGCCAGTCAACACACTGGACCTGCGCCGTGATGATGGCCAGCTGGTGCGGGCCCGGGTGTCCAGGCGCTTTGTCACTGTCGCCGCTAGTGTGGGTGTTGTGCCAAACATCCCCCGGCGCGCAGGCTGACAAGTAGTCGCTTGCTGCCGGGGACTGGCTCAGCCGCGACCACACCGCGTCAACCTCTGGCCCAGTGTGCTGTACCGAGGCAATAGCCTGTACCCGGAGCTGCCAGCCCAAGCGCTTACTCCAAAAGGCCAGCGCCACCTCGGGCGTGGCCGCCAGCTCGGCCACCTTGGGGCTGCGCCGGTCGGTGTAGATTTGCAGCGTACCCAGCGCAGCACTGGCTTGGCGCAAAACAACGGTACGCGCCTGCGGCATGCCGTTTGCGTCAACGGTTGCCAGTACCGGTACTCGCCACTCGTGGTGCCGGTCGTGTGTGGCCCGCTGTAATTCCATCCAAATACGCTGGCGGATGTCCGATTCAGTCAAAAGTAGAGTTTCCAAAAGCAGTGCCTGGTTTTAGCCTGTAAGGCGAAAAGGTAAAAAAGTAAAAATTGATGCTGCCCGTGCTGTGACTAAACCGCAGCCGCAGCCTGAACTGCCGCCACAAATAGCGCTAGGCTAGCGAGCTTCAACGCCGCCTACGGCCCGGCCGACATGCCCGCAACCAAGGCTAAGCCGCCGCTAGTTGAGCCGGGCGCTTGACACCGCTGCGCCGTGGCACGGCTTGACTGCCTTTGACCGGCAACTCACTGCACTGAGCGCAAGTACGCCAGCAGGTTGGCGATTTGCTTGTCGTCGCTAATGCCCCAAAAGCGCATTTTGGTACCCGGCACCGTGTCGCTTGGCGACTTCATGAAAGCGCTCAACGTCTTTTCGTTCCACACCAGACCGGACTTTGCCATGGCGTCAGAGTAGGAGTAGTCTTTGGCCGCCGCCGCTGGGCGCCCGATGATGCCGCTGAGTTGAGGACCAAACCCCGACTTAGCGTTGGCACCAACATTGTGGCAAGACGCGCACTTGCTGAATGCAGCTTTGCCCGCCGCAGCGTCACCCGCAGCGTGGGCAAAGCCAGCTGCTGCAAGCACCAGCGCCAGTGGCGACATAAAAACAGCAGCCGGGTTCACGTCAGCGCCCGGCTTGGCGTTTTTCAAGCGCTACTGCTAGTTTTTGCAGCCCGGGCCGAAGCACCAAAAATCGGCAGTACAGCCATTCCAGTGCCGTCACCGCCGCAGGAAATTTAGCCAGTTTGGCCAGCCAACGCCAGCCGGGCAGGGTCTCCCAAAGCGCTAAAAATGCCTTGGCACCGCTCAACACACAGCCGTTGGCTTGCAGCACATGAAAGCGTGCCATGTAGCTTGCGCGACTGCCGCCGGCCGGCAGGTCGCTTGCGCCGTGACTCACGTCGCGCCACTCGATGGGCTGACTTGAAGCCAAGCGTTGGTACACCCCAACTTCGCG
>JAYULP010000482.1:0-2916 GCA_043763445.1 Polaromonas sp. | reverse complement strand
CGGCTTTGGCGCGTTCAGCCTGCCCTTGCTACCAAGCCGACCTGGCGTCATACCGCCAGTTGCAGCGCCATCCAGAGGCCGCCGCACCGCGCTGCTCCGACTACGCCCTTAGCTAAACAGCTCGCTGCCGCTTGCAGGCGGGGCCACACCCAAATGCCGATAGGCCGCCAGCGTCGCAATGCGCCCGCGCGGCGTGCGCTGCAAGTAGCCCTGCTGGATCAGGTAAGGCTCAATGACATCTTCAATCGTGCCAGGCTCCTCGCCAATGCTGGCGGCAATGTTGTCTAAGCCCACCGGGCCGCCGTCGAAACGGTGAATGATGGCTTCGAGCATCTTGCGGTCCATCACGTCAAAGCCCTGCGGGTCCACGTCGAGCATGGCCAGCGCCCTGTTGGCAATGTCCAGGGTAATGCGGCCGGTGCCCTTGACATCGGCGTAGTCGCGCACCCGGCGCAGCAGCCGGTTGGCGATGCGGGGCGTGCCGCGCGCGCGCCGGGCGATTTCAAAACCGCCTTCATCATCCATTGGCGCGTTCAGCAACCCGGCGCTGCGCTTGACGATGCGCGCCAGCTCGGCCGGGGTGTAGAACTCTAGGCGCGAGACGATGCCAAAGCGGTCGCGCAGTGGATTGGTCAACATGCCGGCGCGCGTGGTGGCCCCCACCAGCGTGAACGGCTGCAAGTCGAGTTTGATACTGCGCGCCGCTGGGCCTTCGCCAATCATGATGTCGATCTGGTAGTCCTCCAATGCGGGGTACAAAATCTCTTCAACCACCGGGCTCAAGCGGTGAATTTCGTCGATGAACAGCACATCGTTTTTTTCCAGATTCGTCAGCAGCGCGGCCAAGTCCTTGGGCTTTTCCAGCACCGGGCCAGACGTTTGCCGCATGTTCACGCCCAGCTCATGGGCAATGATGTGGCTGAGCGTGGTTTTGCCCAAGCCGGGCGGGCCGAACAGCAGCACATGGTCCAGCGCCTCACCGCGTTTTTTAGCCGCGCCAATAAAAATTTCAAGCTGATCTTTGACCTTGGTCTGGCCCACATAGCTTTCAAACAGCTTGGGCCGCAGCGCGCGTTCAATCGCTTCTTCGCGCGGCGAGTCTGGCGCAGCGGACAGCATGCGTTTGGCCGGCGGGCCGTCAGGCATGGCGAAGGTGTCGGTTTGGATACTCATGCGGCCCCAAATTTCGTGAGTGATGCCATCAGCGCACCGAAGCTTTCAGAGCGATTCCTGTGCACATCAAGATACGGCGCTATGCGACGTGCACCTTCACGTTTTTGGTAATTCGGAAGCACTCGTTTTAGTTCTTGACTTGGGCTTGCCAAATTGTCGGGGTTTCTGTATTTTGCCGTCCTGTCACGGTGGCTCAATGAAGGCTTGTCGTACGCATCGGCAATAGCCTTCCAATCTCCCACAAAGAAAGATTCCAATTCACGACAGGCAATCCTCACCACAGCGTCGGGCTTACCAGCTTCTGCACAAAGTGCCAAGAGTCGATTTTTGACGACCAAGCAATCGCCGCTGTCTTGATCCCGCATGATCAGAAATACAGAGTTTGGATGCAGCCATCCTCTGACTTTTCTAACTAATTGCCTTTCCAAGTCTTGTTTTCCTTGGAAAACTAAAATAACTGGCGTGATGTGTATGGGTAATATTTTCGGAAAAATAGCCCGTAAAAAATCTTTTTCAGAAGGCCCTTCCACCAAAATAACAAGGCTTTCAACCATGGCGGCCGACGACGGGGTCAGCGCCTTTGAACAGACCTTGCTTCCAAAGAAACCCCATTTGGTCCCCGTCCCGCATGTAAGCCTGAAGTTGAGGGTCATCCGCAGCCCGATGCACGTCGGTGTACCCATCGGCCTTGACCAACCAAAACACCTCCGCTAGCCCAACAGCATTCAGAAAGTCTGGCGAGTGTGTCGTGACAAAAACCTGACCACCCCGCTCCGCATACTTACGAAACTCTTCAGCCAGGTCCCATAGCAATGAGGGATACAACTGGTTCTCAGGCTCTTCAACACACAACAATGGGTAAGGATGTGGGTCGTAAAGCAGCACAAGATAGGCTAACATTTTGATGGTTCCATCTGAGACATAACGTGCCAAAAATGGATCTTCAAAAGCACCATCTTGAAATTTGAGAAGGATCCGGCCCTCTTCTGTCGTTTTTGCCTCCACATGCGTCACGCCAGGTACGCACTCTTTGAGGCGGTCTAATATTTTTTGAAATATGGGCAGGTGATGTCGATGCAAGTATTCGATGACCAACGAAAGATTTTCACCCTCGCGCGACAAGTGCTCGGCATAGCCGGCTTCGGCTTCAGGGCGCGCCCTGCTGATATGAAAATCCGAAAGATGCCAATTTTCAATCAGGTTACCCAATGCGACAACAGCCGGAAAGCGTTCAAATTGTGCAAGTCCCTTGATCGCAAGAATGTCAGGACTTTTGAGAGTTTGCTGCTCCCGAACCAGCTCGCGCTCATCGCTCACTGTGTCGAGTTCATTTGTGACTGCCTCACCCTGTCCATTGGAAAAATCCAGAAATTTCCACGGTTTTCCGCGGCTGCCGCGTCGATATTGCAGAATCTCGCAGACCACCGTGGGCCGACCGTTTGAATTATCAATATGCAGCTCATACGTAATCAAGCGGGAGCGGCCTTCTGACAAGGTTGTTCGCAATTTGATTTCGATCTCAATCGGCCCACTTGTACCGCGACTGCGCACCTCCGTAAACCCACGACTGCCTCCCAGCCGGCCCAAGGCTGCAGTGACGTTCGTCGTCATGGCATCTCGCAGAAAAGCAAAGACAGAAAACAATGTACTTTTGCCCGTTCCGTTTGCCCCCACCAAAACACAAAACTTAGGAATGTCTCTCAGCGTGACGTCTTTGAATGACCTGAAATTTTTGAGTCGCAA
>JAYULP010000481.1:0-7256 GCA_043763445.1 Polaromonas sp. | reverse complement strand
GAAAAATTCGGTCAAGGTTGACCGCACCGACTTTGAACTCCTGCGCACTCACCGACAAGCCAGCCAGAGCGATTAAAGTTCCGATGAAAATTTGGCGTGGAATATTATTCATTAAAACGAGGTACCGATCTGGAATTGCAATCGCTCTATTCTATCGCTGGGCTCTTTTCTCAACGGGAACGCATAGGCAATACGCAGCGGCCCGACAGGTGAAATCCAGCTGATACCCAAACCAGTGGATGCGCGCAAATCACTAGCCTTGTATTTCTGACTTTCAGCGAAGACGCTGCCCGCATCTAAAAAGGTGTACACCCTTAATGTGCGGTCGTTACCAGCGCCAGGAAATGGGGCGACTAGCTCTGCATTGAGTGTTACTTTCTTCGGTCCTCCGAGGGCAATGCCTGAAAGGTCCCGCGGTCCAAGCGAGCCTTGTTGAAAACCGCGCACCGACCCGAGACCGCCAGAATAATAATTTTTAAATAACGGATAAGGCTGACCACTCAGGCCCTTGCCCCAGCCTAATTCGCCATTCAACGCCACAGTAAATTGCCTGTTCAACGCAATATACTGCTGAATCTGATAGTTGGCCCGAAGGAATTTGATGTCGCCCGCAACACCCCAATCGCCGTAAAGTCGCTGAAAACGACCAGCCGTCGGCACCGTAGCGCTGTCTCGCGTGTCGCGCGACCAGCCAACGGTCAAGGGAATCGAGTTACTCGTAAAGCCAAACTGACTTGCATACGTCGCGTAGCTGGTAGGCAAATTTGCGCCCGGTACGATCGTCAACGATTCATAACCTGAGCCAAAATAAACGGTGTCGCTTTCAGTAAAAGGCACACCAAATCGAATGCTGGCACCGCGCGACTTCAGCTGATAGTCACCGCCTTGACCAGACAGTGGATTATTAGTCCGCTGATAGAGATCAAATGTGCGAGAGATACCGTCGGCGGTAAAGTATGGATCAATGGTACTCAGCACAATTTGTCGGTTCGTTTTGCTAGTATTAACATCCACACCGAGATAATTACCAGAGCCGAAAACATTCTCTTGTTTGATACCGAATTGCAACGAAATACTGTCCGCACTAGAGTAGCCCGCACCTAGTTGCAGATTGCCGGTTGGCTTTTCGACCACCGTGATGCCGACGTCAACCTGATCGGCTGTCCCGCTGACTTCTTGGGTCTCGACATTGACCTCAGTGAAAAACCCAAGGCGGTCAACCCGGTCACGCGATAATTTAATTTTATCACCGTCATACCAAGAAGATTCGAGCTGCCGGAACTCTCTGCGCACCACTTCGTCGCGCGTGCGGTTGTTGCCAGTAACATTGATTCGGCGAACATAAGCTCGGCGCGAAGGATCTGCCTGCAAAACAAAAGCTACCCGGCTGCTAGCGCGGTCAATCTCTGGAATTGCTTCAACACGAGCGAAAGCAAACCCGAAAGTACCGAAATAGTCACCAAACGCTTTGGTGGTCGCCGTTACCGAATCAGCGTTGTAGGCCTCGCCCGGTTTGATGGTGATGAGAGATTTAAAATCATCGTCTTTGGTTAGGTAGTTTCCTTCAAGCTTAACGCTTGACACAACAAACCGCTCGCCTTCAGTGATGTTCAGCGTAATCGAAATGTCTTGCTTGTCCGGCGAGATCGCCACTTGGGTAGAGTCGACTTTGAACTCTAGGTAGCCACGCGTCAAGTAGTAAGACCGCAGCGTTTCAATATCGCCATTTAATTTAGCCCGCGAGTAGCGGTCCGACTTGGTGTAAAAACTCAGCCAACCCCCTGTGTCTAGATCAAATAAACCGAGTAATGTCGATTCGGTGTAAGCCTTGCTGCCAGTGACCCGAATCTCTTTAATTTTAGCCACATCACCTTCCAGCACACTGAAAGTTAGATTCACCCGATTGCGCTCAATCGGTGTCACGGTCGTTACGATTTCAATGCCATAAAGACTTTTGTTGATATATTGACGTTTGAGCTCTTGCTCAGCTTTGTCAGCGAGTGCGTTATCGAATGGCTGCCCATCGTAAATACCAACTTCTCGAAGCGCTTTTAAAAGCACTTCCTTGTCAAACTCTTTTGTACCGACAAAATCTACCTCTGCCAAAGTTGGGCGCTCTTGCACCGTAACGATGAGAACATCCCCAGTTGCCTCCAATCGCACATCCTTGAAAAGACCCAAACCGAAGAGTGCCCGAATTGCGGCTGCACCTTTTTCATCGTTGTAGCCTTCGCCGACCCTAAATGGCAGTGACCCAAAAATGGTTCCTGGCTCAACACGCTGCAATCCCTCAACACGTATGTCGGTGACTGTAAAGGGCTCGATTGCCCACGCCATATTGCCCGCCATTATTCCTACTGCAACAGCGCACACCGCACTGAGTTTGAACCGGTTTAGTTTTTTATGCATTGGTTTTAAAGTACTGACGTCGGCAGCATGCTCAGCCTACTGCTCACATGGGGCTTACGAGTGTGTCTCTGATGATGCCCGTTCTAGCCAAGCAGGCGCACTACATCGTTGAACAGGGAAATAGACATCGTGCCCAAAAGAATCGTGACACCAGCGCGTTGCAAGCGCTCCATCCATAAACTTGACACGCTGCGGCCGGTGAGACCTTCCCAAAGGTAATACATCAGGTGGCCGCCGTCCAAAATTGGTAATGGTAGCAGGTTCAAAACACCCAAACTCACACTGATCAGCGCAAGAAACACGAGATAAGAGTTCCAACCAAGGCTAGCGGACTTGCCCGCATAGTCGGCAATCGTCAAGGGGCCACTGAGGTTTTTCAGGGAGGCCTCACCAATTACCATTTTCCCCATCATCTTCAATGTCAAAGCGGACACCTCCCAGGTGCGAACCGCCCCGTGCCACACGCCATCGAAGAGCCCATAACGTACTGTTACGAGTTGTGGCGGCGCTCCAATGTAGGCACCAATGCGTGGCACCGGTTTGCCATTTTCTTGTTTGATTTCGGGCACCACTGTGACTAACAGGTGCTGTGTGCCGCGCTGAACACGCCAGACTGCACCGTTTGGCAATACTGTTGCGCGAATCGCCTCGCGCAACTGCTGGCCGTCGACAATCTTTACGTCGCCAACACTTTCAACTTTATCGCCCGCTTGAAGACCTGCGCTGGCAGCGGAACCGCCTGCCAGGACTTCGCTGATGACGGGCTGCGTCCATGGTCCAGTTAAGCCTATTTCCCGAAACAAGGATGCGTCAGCTGCGGTAGCTCCCATACTGCTCAGTGTCAATATCAGGGAACGCTGCAATTTCAGTGAATTGTCGGAAACCACCATTTGCAGGTCTCTGCCATCAAGTGCCCCACGGGTAAGTTGCCAACGAAAATCTTCAAACGACTTTACTTCTGTGAGGTCATCACCGACGAAACCGGCACGCAGCACATGCTCGCCCCCTTGCAAGCCTGCCTTCTGCGCCAGCGACGAGCCCAACGGACTGGCCAAAATGGCTTGCGGCTCCTGCACACCTATCCAATTGACTACGGCATAGATCAGCACTGCCAGCAAAAGATTCGCGGCTGGTCCGGCGGCAACAATCATCGCCCGAGATCGTAATGACTGCGTATTAAACGCAAAGTGAAGATCGGCCGCATCGACGGGCGCTTCTCGTTCGTCGAGCATCTTGACGTAACCACCCAGTGGCAACAGACCGATTGAAAATTCCGTCGGCTTGCCTTTCAAACGCCATGTGTAGAGCGGCTTACCGAAGCCAATTGAAAACTTAAGAACTTTAACGCCACACGCAACAGCTACGCGGTAGTGCCCGTACTCGTGCACTGCGATAAGGATTCCTAATGTCGCAACGAATGCGACCAGTGTCATCAACATATCAACACTCCAGTTGTTTGGCGGTAACGGTTGCCTGTGAGCGCGCTTGGGCGTCCAGTGCCAACAGGTCTTCAACCCCGCGAACCGCGGCCGCACTAACCTTCGTTAAGGTTACGTCGTTGACCTCGTGAATTTGATCAAAGCGTATTTTTTTGCCAAGAAATGCGGCAACAGCTACTTCGTTTGCGGCATTTAAAATAGCAGTACTGCCTTGCGCTGCGTTGAGTACGTGCCACGCCAGCGCCAATCCAGGGAATCGAGCATTGTCTGGCCTCGAAAATGTCATGGCCGACAGCAGTGAAAAGTCCAGCGCTTTGGCACCAGAGACGATTCGATCTGGCCAGCCTAGGCCGTAAGCAATTGGCCCACGCATGTCCGGCGTGCCGAGCTGCGCAACCACTGAGGCGTCCCGGTACTGCACCATTGAGTGGATCACGCTTTGTGGATGGATTACAACCTCAATTTTCTCGGGTGTCATCGCAAACAAGTAGCTGGCTTCAATCACTTCAAGCGCTTTATTCATCATAGTGGCCGAGTCGACTGAGATTTTACGCCCCATAACCCAATTTGGATGCGCACACGCCTCGTCAGGCGTGACGTCGCGCAGAGTTTCAACCGGGCGACACAGAAATGGGCCACCTGATGCGGTCAGGATTATTTTCTCAACCCGCGATGCCCAAGTTGTTTTATCCTCAGGCAGCGCTTGAAAAATAGCGGAGTGCTCGCTGTCTATAGGGAGCAATTGAGCTCCACCTTGCTGAACCGCTCGCATGAACAGCTGTCCGCCAACGACCAACGCCTCTTTGTTGGCAAGCAGCAAACGTTTACCTGCATGCGCTGCGGCCAGACACGACATCAACCCGACGGCACCCACGATGGCGGCCATGACTATGTCAACATCGTCATGAGATGCTATTGTTTCGAGAGCGTCCGGAGATTGCAAAACCCGGGTATTTAGCCCAGAGCTCTTTAATTTGTTGACCAGCTCGCATGCATGCAATTTACTGGCCATGACGGCGAATGTGGGCCGAAACTGTGCGCATTGCGCCAGCATCAAATCAACTTGGGTAGAAGCGCTTAATGCAAAGACCTCAAACCGATCAGGATGACGGGCGATCACATCCAACGTACTGACACCAATTGAGCCTGTTGAGCCCAGAACAGTGACGCGCCGCTTCACGACTGGCATACGGGTAGTTTCCAAATTCGACTCAAAACGCCTACTTCAAATGCCAACAAGCATCATCGCAAGTGGTACGACGGGCAAAAGCGCATCGACTCGGTCGAGAACACCACCATGCCCCGGCAGCAAACCACTAGAATCTTTCATGCCCGCGTTGCGTTTAACCAGCGACTCCACCAAGTCACCAACGACACTCATCGTTGACAGAAATATCAGTGAAATGGTTGTCGCAATAAAACCATACTGCGACTGCAATCGATGAAAAATAGTTCGGCCATCGGGCTCAAAAGTTGTCCAAGCTAGGGCTAAAACCAAAACGCCAAACATACCGCCCCAAACACCCTCCCAGCTTTTTCCTGGGCTGATCGAAGGTGCTAACTTTCCAGTACCAAAACGCCCACCGAAAGCGCGGCCGGTAAAGTAAGCACCGATGTCCGCTACCCAAACGATAAGCATGACCGACAACAGGAACTCCATACCAAGGACACGCGCCTGCGCGACGGCTGTCCAAGCACACCATAGGGTCGCCACACCCACTAGTAGTCGAATTGTTTGCGGCAAGCGCGCCCAACCTGACACTCCGCTTGACAACAACAAGCCTGCACCACCAACCCAAACCAGCCCGGCAGCACACCACACAAGCAGGAGTGGCTTGGCCAGCCAGCCAGCGGTCCAGGAGGCAGCACATAACCCAAAACAGACAAAGCCAAGGCAAATGCTGCTGACTGGGCCACAACCGTTAAGCCGACCCCACTCCCAGGCGCCAACAGCGATCAATAAAAGTGCCGCCACACAAAATGGCACGGGGGAAGGATACAGCAGCGTAGGTAGCAAAATCGCTAGCAAAACAACAGCGGTGAGGACACGTTGTTTAAGCATCAGGCTGCGCGTACTGCCGTTGAGGCACGTTCAAGCAATGGGCTGTCAACGACCTGTGCGGCCGTTTTTCCAAAGCGGCGCTGGCGCTGCTGAAAAGCAGAAATTGCGTCATCCAGCGATTTTTCGTTAAATTCAGGCCATAAGTCAGAAGAGAAATACAACTCTGTGTAGGCCGCTTGCCACAACAAAAAATTGCTGATGCGGAACTCACCGCCAGTTCGAATCAATAGGTCGGGATCCTGAACGTGCGCGAGTGCCATCTCTCGGTCAAGCGTGAACTCAGTGATCTCCTCGCCACGCTCTGCAAGTGCGCGTGCTGCCCGGGTGATATCCCATCGACCGCCATAATTAAAGCAGACGTTAAACACTAACCCACCACATGAAGAAGTACTGCTTTCACCTTTGGTCAACGCCATCCTGACCTTTGGCGAAAGCTTTTGTCTGTCACCAATAAAGTGCAATTGAACATCACTGTTTTTAAGTGCGGCGATTTCACGGGACAGCGAAACTGCGAGAAGCTCCATCAGGCCGGAAACCTCGTCGGCAGGTCGACTCCAGTTCTCTGACGAAAACGCGAAAACGGTCAAAATTTTGACCTCTCGCGCACTGCAAGCTCTAACGCACCGCATGAGCGCAGCCACACCTTGCTTGTGACCCGCAATGCGCGGCAGGAACTTTCTCGTCGCCCAGCGACCGTTGCCGTCCATCACAATAGCGATATGCTGCGGCAGTTCAGAGCGGCAAGAAATTGTCATTGTTAGTGTTGCACCCAAACAAACATGAACGTCGACAATTTCAGCCCCTCAGCGGCTGCGCCACGACACCAATTCGCCCTGTGCATAATCACACCGCCATAATCTCATGGTCTTTACTGACAACGAGCTTGTCTACATCAGCAATAAAGCGATCTGTAAATTTTTGAACTTCATCGTGAGCTCGACGCTCGTCGTCTTCTGATGCCAGTTTATCTTTCACAAGTTTTTTCACACCGTCATTCGCATCGCGACGCAAATTACGAATAGCAACCTTCGAATGCTCGCCTTCAGCTTTGACGACTTTCGCAAGTTCTCGGCGACGCTCTTCGGTCATGGCTGGCATAGGAACGCGGATCAAATCGCCTTGAGATGCAGGATTCAAACCCAGATCGGAGTCGCGAATTGCTCTCTCGATCTTGGCACCCATTGCCTTTTCCCAAGGAGACACACTAATGGTACGTGCGTCAAGCAGTGCAACGCTCGCTACCTGACTGATAGGCACCATGGCACCGTAATAATCCACATGCACCGTGTCGAGAAGACCCGGGTTGGCGCGGCCTGTACGAATTTTAGTCAAATTGGTTTTGAATG
>JAYULP010000480.1:0-1075 GCA_043763445.1 Polaromonas sp. | reverse complement strand
GCTAAATCAGCGTTGCTGCTAATCGTGCCTTGGGCGTTGTCTAACTCGCCTGTAACGGCGATCACCGTCGGGCTGGCTGTGCCGGTTTGAATGATCTGGCCGCCTTGGTTGCTTAAGGTCTGGGCGGTGATGCTGACTTGGCTTGCCTGGGTTAGCGCGCCTTTTGCCGCGCCGTTGGCGGTGCTGCTGCCTAAGTTGACGCTGCCTGCACTGCCTGAATTAATGGCCAGCGCGCCGTTGCTGATGATTTGCCCGCCTGCACCACTCAAGTTGGCGGTGGTGTTGATGGCCAGCATGCCTGCGCCTGCGTGCTCAATCGCCCCGCGTGTGTTGTGCAGCGTAGCGGCCCCCAGCGTGAGGCTTTGGCCGTTGCTGGCAATCGCGCCGCCTTCACTGTTGTTGAGCACCCCGCTGGGCGAGGCCAAATTGATGGCGCTGGCTTGTGTGCCAGTTTGGATAATTTGTCCGCCTTGGTTGTTTAAGTTAGCAACGTCTAACGCCAGCAAACCAGCGCTTAGGGTGCTGCGCTGGTCTGCGCCGCTCGAGCCGGTGCTGGCGCTGTTGTTCAAACTCTGGCCGTTGCCGGCCTTGGCCGTCAGGCTCAGTGTGCCCGGTGTGGTCAGCACCGCTTGCCGGGTGGTGATGTCCCCGCTGCTGGCTATGGCGCTGATGTTGGCCGCGCTGGTGCGGCTGCTGCTCAAGTCCACGCTAGCGCCGCTCAAAGCGGCGTTGCCCGCTGCCAGCACTTGGCCGTTGGCTGTCAAACCTTGGGCGGTGGTGAGGCTCAAGTCACCGCTGCTAGCTAAGCTGCCGTCGCCTTTGATGCCTGCTGCCAGTACGCTGGCGGCTGTGCTGACCAAACTGGCCGCGCTGATGCTGGTGTTGCCCTGCGCTGCAATCACGCCGGCGTTGCCAAGCGTGCCGCTTACCACTGCGCTTTGGTTGCCCGCAGCGTACAAGCTGCCGCCTTGGGCGTTGAGCACGCTGGCCGCTTGCACAACAAGGTTGCCTCCAGCAGCGACGCTGCCGGTGTCGTTGCTCAGCAGGCCTTGCGTGGTGATGGCGGCGTTGCCTG
>JAYULP010000479.1:0-17115 GCA_043763445.1 Polaromonas sp. | reverse complement strand
TCGTTCCTAGCGAACTTGCCACGGCTGTAAAACCGCTGTAGACTACGCAGTTCACGACCAAATGGGCGGGTTCATACCGCCCATTTTTTTTGGGCGTTTGTTTTTGTTTTACGTTTTGAACGCACTGATTGAAACACGCTGACCCCAGAGGCAGCTGCTCAGCGGGTTAGGTGCAGACAAACAAGGCAAAAGCCGCACGCCGACGATTAGAAAAACCAATTACTGAATGGCATTACAAGAAACAATTGAGCAAACGGTGACCGGACTAGGCTACGACCTGATAGAAGTCGAGCGTAGCAACGGCGGCTTGTTGCGGGTAACGATAGATTTGCCGTACGAGCCTGAGGCCAGCGGTTTTATTGAGCAGTTCATCAATGCAGAAGACTGCGAAAAAGTTACCCGCCAGCTTCAATTTGTTTTAGAAGTTGAAGGAGCTCAGTATGTCCGGCTTGAGGTGTCGTCGCCCGGCATCGACAGGCCGCTGCGATCAGAAAAAGAATTCAAACGGTTTGAAGGTGAGCGCATTGACATCACGCTCAAGGCGCCGATTGGTGCTGCAGCAACCGCAGGCTCGGCTGTAGCGGCCAGCCGTAAAAAATTCCGCGGCACGCTCGAGCGTGCCGAGCAGCCAGTCAGCACAGCTGACAGCCGGACTTCACCTGTTGGCTGGCAAATCGTCTGGCGTGACGAGCCGGCTGCCAAACCAGGGCAAAAAGTCAGCAAAAATCGCGTTTTACCCCCGCTTCAGGCGTTAGGTTTCACGTTGGACGAAATTGCTTCGGCCCGCTTAGCGCCAATAGTCAACTTCAAAGGCCGTAAACCTAAATCGGCGCCCGCGTCAAATTCCGCTACCGACGTAGCACCAGACTTATAAAAAAAGAAAGGCAGGCTTGTGAAATGAATCGCGAACTGTTGATGTTGGTTGATGCGATCTCGCGTGAAAAAAATGTTGAGCGCGATGTCGTCTTCGGCGCTGTTGAGCTTGCTCTCGCGTCTGCTACAAAAAAAGTGTATGCCGAGGGCGTGGATATCCGCGTTGTCGTGGACCGTGACAGCGGAAACTATGAAACCTTCCGTCGCTGGTTAGTAGTGCCCGACGAGGCGGGGTTGCAAAACCCCGAAGGCGAAGAGCTAGTCAGCGATGCACGCGATGAAATTGCTGACATTGAAGAAGGCGACTTCATCGAAAAGCCGGTAGAAAGCTTGCCCATTGGCCGCATTGGAGCGCAAGCCGCCAAGCAAGTCATCTTGCAAAAAATCCGCGATGCTGAGCGTGAAATGCTGCTAGCTGAGTTCATGTCACGCGGCGACAAGATTTTTGTTGGCACCGTCAAGCGCATGGACAAAGGCGACATCATCGTGGAGTCTGGTCGGGTTGAAGGCCGTCTGCGTCGCAGCGACATGATTCCGAAAGAAAATCTGCGTGCCGGCGACCGCGTTCGCGCCATGATCATGGAAGTTGACACCACACTGCGCGGCGCACCCATCATTTTGTCGCGCACGGCGCCCCAATACATGATGGAGTTGTTTCGCCAAGAAGTTCCCGAAATCGAACAGGGACTATTGGAGATAAAGTCCTGCGCACGCGATGCGGGGTCTCGAGCCAAAATCGCCGTTTTGTCGCATGACAAACGTGTTGACCCCATCGGTACCTGCGTCGGTGTGCGCGGCACCCGCGTCAACGGCGTGACTAACGAGCTAGCGGGCGAGCGGGTCGACATCGTACTGTGGAGTGAAGACCCGGCCCAGTTTGTGATCGGTGCGCTAGCACCTGCCAACGTCTCATCAATCGTGGTGGACGAAGAGCGCCACGCCATGGACGTGGTGGTGGATGAAGAAAATCTTGCTATCTCTATCGGTCGCGGTGGGCAGAACGTGCGCCTAGCGGCGGAGCTGACGGGCTGGAAGATCAACATCATGACTGCCGACGAGTCGGCTCAAAAACAGGCCACTGAGACCGACCTCAGCCGTAAACTATTTATGGCTAAGTTGGATGTGGACGAAGAAATCGCCGATATCTTGATTGCTGAAGGCTTTACCAGCCTCGAAGAGGTCGCTTACGTGCCCCTGCAAGAAATGCTAGAAATCGAATCGTTTGATGAAGACACTGTTAATGAGCTGCGCACACGCGCCAAAGACGCTTTGCTGACGATGGAGATCGCCAAAGAAGAAAATGCCGAAGGCGTGTCGCAAAAGCTACGCGACGTTAACGGCGTGACCGAAGAGTTGATGGCCAAGCTGATAGCGGCGGGCGTCAACAACCGCAACGAGTTGGCCGACTTGGCCACTGACGAACTTACCGATATCACCGGCCAGTCTGCGGACGACGCCACGGCTTTGATCATGACCGCCCGCGCCCACTGGTTCACCAGTCCAGCGCAAGGCGACGACTCTGACGTTGTTGCAGCGGCTTATCTGCCGCCAGCCACGCCAGCGCAATGATCATGAAAGCCTCCCAGGAAAACTATATATGTCCAGTACCACAACCGTCGCTGAATTCGCAGCTGAATTGAACAAGTCCACCGCCAACCTGATCGAGCAATTGACCAGCGCCGGCGTCGCAAAGGCGCAGGCCGGGGACGTGCTTTCTGAGTCAGACAAACAAAAATTGCTGAGCTATTTGCAGATCAGCCACGGCACTGCCACTGGCGAGCGCAAAAAAATTACCTTGGTGAAAAAGTCCAGCACTGAGATCAAACAGGCGGATTCCACCGGCAGGGCGCGAATCATTCCGGTTCAGACCTTGAAAAAGCGAACCTTCATCAAGCGTGATGACGGCTCTGAAGCTGTGGCCGAAGACTCGCAAGTTCAAGCCGCGCCGGCCGTGCCTGCTGTTGACGATGCTGAACTGATACGCCGTGAAGAAGAGGCGAACCGGCACGCCGAACTGCTGCGTTTGCAGGAAGCCGAGCTGACTGAAAAACGTCGCTTGCGCGACGAACAAGAAGCGCGTGAAAACGCCGCAGAACAAGCTGCGCGCGACGCAGAGCTAAAAATAGAACAAGCTGCCGCCGCGCAGGCCGCACGTATAGCCGAGGCTGTTGGCGCCGCACGCGCCCTGAACATTGCTAAAAATACGCGGCCAGTCAGTGCCAAAGCGCGCCAAGCCGAAGAGCTGGTAACAGCACAGGCGTCCAAAGCTGCTGAAGTAAGCGCTGCGGCGCAAGCCAGCAAAGTCGAGGCAGCAGCAGCGCAGGCTACGGCGCAAGCTGCGTTGAAAGCCAAGGCTACCGCCGAATTTCAAGCTGATGCTGCCAAGGCGCAGGACCTGCAAGACCGCCGCAAACGCGCCGAGGCTGAAGCCGCTGGCATTCGGGCAATGCTGTCTGCGCCCAAACGCGTTTTGGTACCACACGTCGATCCGAAGGCAGCAATCAAAGGCACGCTGCACAAGCCCGCTGTAGTGCCTGGAGCCGCTAAACCCGCTGTCGCGGGAGCACCCGGCACGGCGGCGAAAAAAGAAGTCAAGTCGGAGAACCTTTCGTCCACTTGGAAAGACGACGCGGCCAAGAAAAAAGCGCTGCCTACGCGCGGTGCGCCGTCGGCGCCTAGCCGCGGCAACTTCAGGGGCGCGCAACGAGGCGGTCGCCGCAATGAGCGCGATGCACGCCCAGAATCTAGCTTTGTAGCGCCCACTGAGTTCAAAGTCATTGAAGTGCACGTGCCCGAGACGATTACTGTCACCGAGCTAGCTCACAAAATGAGCATCAAGGCTCAAGAAGTCATCAAACATTTGATGAAGCTGGGCTTAATGGCGACAATGAATCAGCCCTTAGACCAAGACACCGCCATGATTGTGGTCGAAGAGATGGGCCACAAAGCAGTGACCGCTGCATTGGACGACCCGGAAGCGTTCACCGATGACGATGTGCAAGGCCAACAGGCTGAGTTTTTGCCCCGTCCACCGGTGGTAACTGTCATGGGTCACGTTGACCACGGAAAAACCTCGCTGCTCGACTACATTCGCCGCGCCAAAGTCGCATCCAGCGAAGCCGGCGGTATCACCCAGCACATTGGTGCTTACCATGTGCAAACACCGCGCGGTATGGTGTCATTTCTTGACACCCCGGGTCACGAGGCATTTACTGCCATGCGTGCTCGCGGCGCGCAGGCCACTGACATTGTGATTTTGGTGGTGGCAGCCGACGACGGCGTGATGCCGCAGACCAAAGAAGCCATCAAGCACGCCAAAGCGGCGGGTGTACCCATCGTTGTTGCCATCAATAAAATTGACAAAACAGACGCTAATTTGGACCGCGTTAAGGGCGAGTTGGTAGTCGAGCAGGTGGTGCCCGAAGAGTTCGGCGGTGACTCGCCATTTGTGCCGGTATCTGCCCGCACTGGCGCAGGTATCGACCAGCTACTCGAGCAGGTGCTGCTGCAAGCCGAGGTGCTTGAATTACGCGCGCCGGTCAATGCACTGGCCAAAGGTCTGGTGATTGAGGCGCGCTTGGACAAGGGGCGTGGCCCGGTAGCTACCGTGTTGGTGCAGTCTGGAACGCTCAAGGCCGGTGACATTGTGTTGGC
Source organism: Polaromonas sp. (assembly GCA_043763445.1). GTDB lineage: Bacteria > Pseudomonadota > Gammaproteobacteria > Burkholderiales > Burkholderiaceae_C > Polaromonas. Next base: position 12,588 of record JAYULP010000479.1, on the reverse strand, counting down.
AGGTTCGACCTTCGGCAAGGTCCGCGCCATGCTGGATGAAAACGGCAAAGCCATCAAAACTGCAGGTCCGTCGATTCCTGTCGAAATCCAAGGTTTAACCGAAGTACCGCAAGCGGGTGATGACTTTATCGTCATGACTGATGAGCGTCGTGCACGGGAAATTTCAACGTACCGCGCCGGCAAATTTCGCAATACCAAGCTGGCCAAACAGCAAGCGTCCAAACTGGAGAACATGTTCTCCGACATCAACGCGGGCGAAGTCAAGATGTTGCCCATCATCATCAAAGCGGACGTACAGGGCTCGCAAGAGGCGTTGGCCCAGTCGCTGCTCAAGCTGTCTACCGATGAGGTCAAAGTCCAGTTGGTGTACTCCGGTGTTGGTGGTATTTCCGAGTCGGACGTTAACTTGGCAATCGCCTCCAAGGCGGTGCTGATCGGCTTTAACACGCGGGCTGATGCCCAAGCACGCAAGCAGGCAGAAAACAACGGCGTCGATATTCGCTACTACAACATCATCTACGACGCTGTGGACGAACTCAAGTCCGCGATGTCCGGCATGTTGACGCCTGACAAGAAAGAAGAAGTCATCGGTAATGCCGAAATTCGGCAGGTGTTCAAGGTATCGAAAATCGGCTCCATCGCCGGTTGTATGGTTACTGCCGGTGTTGTGCGGCGTGCTGCTCGACTGCGACTGCTGCGTCAGAACGTAGTTATCTACACGGGAGAGCTCGACTCGCTCAAGCGTTTTAAGGACGATGCCAAAGAGGTTAAGGAGACCTTTGAGTGCGGCTTGAACATCAAAAACTACAACGACATCGAAGTGGGCGACGTGCTGGAATTCTTTGAGATCCGCGAGGTAGCGCGTACGTTGGAGTGATCGGTTTTGCCAATGCGCTGTCAACAGCCATTGGTAACTCGATTGCCCAATGCTCTACGCTCATTGAGTCCATGCGCAAAAAATCAAACACCCCCAACCGCGGCTTCCGCGTGGCTGACCAGATCCAGCGGGATTTGACCGAGCTGATCGCGCGCGAGCTCAAAGACCCGCGTATCGGCATGGTGACGGTTCAAGCAGTAGAAGTCACAGCCGACTACGCTCACGCTAAAGTGTTTTTCAGCGTACTGATCGGCGACCCAGTGGAATGCGAGCTTGCCCTGAACCAAGCGGCGGGCTTTCTTCGTAACGGACTGTTCAAACGCCTGATGACCCACACTGTGCCAACGCTGCACTTTCACTTCGACCGCACCACTGAGCGCGCCGCCGACATGAACGCCTTGATTGCCCAAGCGGTTGCGTCTCGCACGCAAGACGACTGACTATGAGCACTGCCGGGCCGTCCCAAGGCGCTACCGCTTCGCTAGCGGGCAACATACTGAGTGCTGCACAAACGGGCGGCCGCTTCACTGCGCCGCGCATCAAAGTGCAGCGTCGCGCTGTGCATGGTGTGCTGTTGCTGGACAAGCCCCTCGGGTTGTCTAGCAACCAAGCTTTGCAAAAGGCCAAGTGGTTGTTGCGGGCTGAGAAAGCGGGCCATACCGGCACGCTGGACCCGCTTGCGACCGGCGTACTTCCGCTGTGTTTTGGCGCGGCTACCAAGTTCAGTCAAGTGCAGCTAGAAGCCAACAAGACCTACGAGGCTACCTTACGACTGGGTTTGAAAACCACTACGGCCGACGCCGAAGGCGACGTGATTCAAACGCGAGCCGTCCCCGACATCACGCCAGAACTGCTGGCGGCGCTAACAGCGCGTTTTTCTGGCCCACTGGCTCAAACTCCGCCGATGTACTGCGCTTTGAAAAAAGATGGCAAAGCTTTGTATGAATACGCGCGCAAGGGCTTAGACGTTGTGCGCGAGGCACGAAATATCACAATTTTTACGCTAAAACTCTACGTTGCCCCCGACTTTATTGCTTTTCCTGCTATCAAAATAATAGTTAGTTGCAGCAAAGGAACCTACATCCGCACGCTCGGTGAAGACATCGGCGAAGCGATTGGCTGTGGCGGGCACTTGTCGTCGTTGCGGCGCATTGAAACTGGCGGCTTCACCATCAGCCAGTGCATTACCCTGGACGCACTTGAGGCGTTGCCCGATTCAGCGCGGCAGACGTTGCTGTTGCCACCGCAAGCGTTGGTTGCGGCGTTTCCGTCTGTCACGTTGGATGCGGAAAATGCGGTGCGGTTTTTAAGCGGTTTGCGCCGGCGTGGAACTGTGGGCCAGTGGGGCAGTGACGCGTCGATGGTGCAGGTGTTTGGCCCAATTGGGGACGCGCTAGTGCCGGCGTTCTTGGGCTCTGCTCAGCTTACCGCTGACGAGTTGATTGCGCAGCGGCTGCTCAGTTCCCCAGAAATTGAACAGATGGTTGAGGCACGAGAACATCGTATCGAAAAGATGGCCCTTGAGCCCCCCGGACTTGCTGCTGCCTGACGCAATTTACAGCGCAGCGCCGTCGATTCACAGCTGATTGCTGGGCCTTCGGCCGCTGGCGTCGCCCGCTACCACTGCGGCTGCTGCCTCTTATTTTTAATTTTCGGTTTCCAAGCCTTTCCAGAAAGTCCTTCATGAGCATTAAACAAATTCGCAACATTGCCATCATCGCGCACGTTGACCATGGCAAAACCACCATGGTCGACCAGTTGCTGCGTCAGTCGGGCACCTTCGCTGAACACGAAAAAGTTGTCGATACAGTGATGGATAACAACGCCATCGAAAAAGAGCGCGGCATCACGATTTTGGCTAAAAACTGCGCTGTCACCTGGGAAGGAACACACATCAACATTGTTGACACGCCGGGCCACGCTGACTTTGGCGGCGAGGTCGAGCGCGCGCTGTCAATGGTTGACGGTGTGGTGCTGCTGATTGACGCGCAAGAAGGCCCGATGCCTCAAACCCGTTTTGTTACCAAAAAAGCACTGGCTCTTGGCCTGAAGCCAATTTTGGTTGTCAATAAAGTCGACAAACCGGGTGCTCGCCCTGACTTTGTGGTGAACGCGGCTTTTGATTTGTTCGACAAACTGGGCGCTACCGACGAACAACTGGATTTCCCGGTGGTGTACGCCTCTGGTATCAACGGCTGGTCTTCGCTGGTCGAAGGCGCGCCGGGTGAGCAGTGGGGCCCGGACATGTCGGCTCTGTTCAACACCGTTTTACAGCATGTGCCGGCGCAACAGGGCGACCCTGCTGCGCCGTTGCAATTGCAGATTTCTGCGCTCGACTTTTCGACGTTTGTTGGCCGTATCGGTGTGGGCCGCATCAGCCAGGGCACTATCAAACCGATGATGGATGTGGTGGTGATGGAAGGCCAGGACGGTAAGGCCGTGAAGGGGCGTATCAACCAGGTGCTGACATTTCAGGGCTTGGAGCGAGTGCAAACGCTCGAAGCAGGCCCCGGCGAGATCGTATTGATCAATGGCCTGACCGACATTGGTATTGGTGTGACTATTACCGACCCGGCAACGCCAATGCCGCTGCCGATGTTGAAAGTGGACGAGCCGACGCTGACCATGAATTTTTGCGTAAATACCAGCCCCTTGGCGGGTCGAGAAGGCAAATTCGTCACCAGTCGCCAGATTTGGGACCGGCTGCAAAAAGAGCTGCAACACAATGTCGCGCTGCGGGTCAAGGAAACTGGTGAAGAGGGCATTTTTGAGGTCATGGGTCGCGGCGAGCTGCACTTAACCATCTTGCTAGAAAATATGCGCCGCGAAGGCTACGAGCTAGCAGTGTCTAAGCCGCGCGTAGTGATGAAAGACGTTAACGGTGAAAAACACGAGCCGATTGAGCTGGTGACAGCCGACATTGAAGAGCAGCACCAAGGCGGCGTGATGCAAGCTCTGGGCGAGCGCAAAGGTGAGCTCAGCAACATGGAGCCAGACGGTCGCGGCCGTGTACGCTTGGAGTACCGAATTCCAGCGCGTGGACTGATTGGTTTTACCAATGAATTCTTGAATTTGACGCGTGGCTCCGGCCTGATTTCGAATATTTTTGACAGCTACGAAGCCCACAAAGGTGACATTGGTGGCCGTAAAAACGGTGTGCTGATTTCGATGGATGCTGGTGAAATTTTCACCTATGCACTGGGCAAGCTCGACGACCGGGGCCGCATGTTTGTCAAAGCAAACGATCCGGTGTACGAAGGCATGATTGTGGGCATTCATAGCCGTGACAACGACTTAGTGGTCAACGCTACCCGCACCAAACAGTTGACCAACTTTCGCGTGTCTGGCAAAGAAGACGCCATCAAGATAACGCCACCGATTGACGCGACCCTAGAGTACGCGGTAGAGTTTATTGAGGACGATGAGCTGGTCGAAATTACGCCAAAGTCAATTCGGATTCGCAAGCGACACCTTAGCGAAAGCGAGCGTAAGCGTTTCGGTCGTTAATTGATCGCACACACGACGGCCCAGATGGCCGCGTAGTGCAGGCTCCGAAGGCGCACTTCAAACGAGCTTGAGCTGTGTCAAAGTCTTAAAAAACCGCCGCTTGTCAGCGGTTTTTTTTAACCGTCACAGCGGCAACGCCCGCTAAGGTCCGGCAACACTTGACGTGAATGTACAAAAAAGCTCGGAGCTGAACGCGATGAAACTCACGCACGCCGGCGCAGTGATGCTCATGGTGCTGGTCACGCTGCTGTGGTCAACCGCCGGCGTAGTGACGCGCCAGCTCGCATCGGTGCACAGCTTTGAGGTGAGCTTTTGGCGGAGCTTTTTCACGGCGCTGGGTTTACTGGTGCTGCTGCCAGCTTGGCAGGGGCGGGCGGTCTTTGGGCGCGTTTTTCAGGGTGGTCGGGCGTTGTGGTTGTCCGCGCTGTGCTGGAGCGTGATGTTCAGCGCTTTCATGCTAGCGCTCACGCTCACCACCGTTGCCAACGTGCTGGTCACGCTGGCGATGGGACCGTTTCTGACCGCAATAGCTACACGGCTGTTTATTGGTCACCGCTTGGCGCTACGCACCTGGGTGTCGATTGGCGTGGCCAGCGCCGGTATTGTCTGGATGTATGCCGGGCAGGCTGACTTTTCAACGCAAGCGCTCGGCATTGCAGTAGCGCTGTTGGCACCCATTGCCGGCGCATGTAATTGGACGGTGGTGCAACACAGCCAAGCGCGCGGTGCAAAAACTGACCTGGTACCTGCCGTGTTGGTTGGCGCTGTACTGTCGTCGCTGGCCATGTTGCCCGCCGCGCTGCCGTTTCAGGCCACACGGCATGATGTGGGTCTGCTGGCGTTGCTCGGTGTGTTCCAGTTGGCTATTCCTTGCGTGCTAGCTGTGCTGTGTGCACAAGTGCTCAAGGCACCAGAGGTGGCGCTGCTGGCCCTGTTAGAGGTTGTTTTTGGTATTTTGCTGGCGTGGTGGGGCGCTGGCGAAGTCCCCGGCCCGCATGTACTGGTCGGCGGTTTACTGGTGATTGCAGCGCTGGTCGGCAATGAATTGGTGAGTTGGCAAAGCGGGATATCGAACAATATATGAGTCAAAAAACAGACACTCCACTTCAAGCCGCCAAGAGCGACATCTGCATTGAGCGACGCGGCAGTGCCGGGCTAATCACCCTGAACCGGCCTAAGGCGCTAAATGCGCTGAGTCTGCCGATGGTGCGGGAGCTGCTAGCGGTACTGGCCGCTTGGCAAACCGACCCATCTGTGCAGTTGGTAGCGGTTCGTGGCACGAATAAAGCGGGCCGCCCCGGCACAACGGACAGCTTGTTCGGTGGATTTTGCGCAGGTGGCGACATTCGCTTTTTTCATGCGGCGGCATTGTCGGGTGACCCGGCGCTGGCGGAGTTTTTCACAGCTCAGTACACGCTTGTCCATCTGATTCAAACCTACTCGAAACCGTTGATTGCCTTTATGGACGGTGTGGTGATGGGCGGTGGCATGGGTCTGAGTCAAGGCGCGCGGGTGCGTATTGTTACCGAGCACACCAAAATGGCCATGCCCGAGACCAACATCGGGCTTTTCCCGGATGCTGGCGGCGGCTATTTCCTGAGTCGCTGCCCCGGCCATGTTGGTGAGTACCTGGCCTTGACCGGCGAAGTCATCGGCGCTGCGCAGGCTATTGCTTTTGGTTTGGCCGACGTGCAGCGCGCGGCGCACGAGTTGCCCGCACTGTGGGCGGCATTGAGCAACCCGGCGCTGACGGACACGGCCAGCGTTAACGCCTGGATAGCTACTGAATTCATAGCTGTGCAGAGTGTAAATACAACGGCTACAAGTCAAATTGACACTTATTTCTCACTTTTACGGGTAAAACATATTGTGGATGCGCTTGAAAAGTCGAGCAACGTGTGGGCGACCAAAACAGCAGCGGTGCTGCGCAAGCGTTCGCCGTTGATGCTGCATGTAAGTCTTGAGCAAATTCGGCGTGCCCGCAATATGACCCTGGCCGACAGCCTGCGCATGGAGCGCGTTATGGTGCACCAGTGTTTTGCGCTACGGCCCGGCACCCAGAGCGAAACCGTCGAAGGCATTCGCGCACTGGCGGTGGACAAAGACTACGCGCCTCGGTGGCAGCCCGCACGTATTGAGGATGTCAAACCTGGCATGGCAGACGCTTTTTTCGTCAGCCCGTGGCCGGCTAACGAGCATCCCTTGCGCGGCTTGGTCTAGCGTCAGGTCCAACGCGCTGGCGTGCCGCGCAAACGGGCGCGCTCAGCGGCTGCGCGACTTCATCGCTCGCTCGACTTCGCGCTTGCCCTCACGGTCCTTGATGGTGTCGCGCTTGTCGTGCTCGGCCTTGCCTTTGGCCAGGCCAATGTCACATTTGACTTTGCCGTCTTTCCAATGCAAGTTCAGCGGCACCAAGGTGAAGCCTTTTTGGTCTACTTTGCTGATGAGCCGGCGAATTTGCTCCTTGTGCATCAGCAGCTTTTTGGTGCGCACGTTGTCGGGGTTAACATGACTCGATGCCGTTCCTAGCGGGTTAATCTGGCAGCCAATAATGAACAACTCGGCATCTCGAATGACCACATAGCCATCGGTTAGCTGCACTTTTCCGGCGCGCAGCGATTTGACCTCCCAGCCCTGCAGCACCATGCCAGCTTCAAAGCGCTCTTCAATGTGGTAGTTGAACATGGCCTTTTTGTTGTCGGCAATGCGGATGGCGGCGGCAGCGGCTTTAGCAGACAAGCTGGTGTCTGCCTTGCCAGTGGCTTTGCCGGAGGACGAGGCAGCGATTTTTTTGAGTTGGGTTGCTTCTTTGGTAGCCATGCTGGGAAGAGCTCTGATCTAAGGGATGACATTTGGGGGAAAGGAGATTTAACACATCGTGCATATTGTGCTGCCCGGATAGCCCACGAAGGCTAGCTTGGCCTGACAAAGGGCCGCCGCCGCGCACAGCATCTGGATGCTTGAGGCGGCGCTCTACAATCGAAGCCAAAATTCTCATTGTATGAAAACTGTTCAAAAATCCGTCCTCATCTGGTACAGCGCTGCTGAAATGTTCGATCTGGTCACAGACATTGCCCAGTATCCAGCGTTTTTACCGTGGTGCGACCAGGCCGAGGTGCTGTCCACCATGCCCAGCGGCGTGATGGCCAAAGTCGGTATTGCGTTTGCTGGCTTAAAGCAAAGTTTTACCACCCAAAACACCCACGAGTTAGATCAAAAAGTCACACTCAAACTGGTCAACGGTCCTTTCTCGAAACTCGACGGCGAGTGGCGTTTTATTCCAGTAGGCGACGCAGCGCAACGTGCATGTCGGGTTGAGCTGACGCTGCGGTATGACTTCGCCAGCGTAGCTTTGGCGGCTCTGGTGGGTCCGGTGTTCGATAAAATTGCCAGCAGCATGGTCGATGCCTTTGTCAAGCGCGCCCAGCAGGTGTATGGCGGCGACTGAGGTGGTGCCGGTAACTTGCATCACGCTGGTCTGGTCACCAGCCGCGCGCCAGTGCATTGAGAAAACCCTCAGCCTGCCAGCGCAGTGTACGGTCAGCGATGTGATGGCAAAGCTCAGCGGCATGGCGGATTTGGTGCTTCCTGCCGATGTCGTTTGGGCGGTGTGGGGCCGCAAAGTAGCGCAAGACCATTTGTTGCAAACTGGCGATCGACTGGAGGCCTTGCGTGCGCTAACGGTCGAGCCCAAAGCAGCGCGGCGCTTGCGTTTTGCCAGCCAGGGCGCAAAAAATCAAAGTGCCGGTTTGTTTGCCACGCGCCGCAGTGGCGCCAAAGCAGGTTACTGAGCGCTAGAGGTTACTTTTTGCAGCTGCTGTCCAACGCGTCTTTGATGCGCTGGGCTTCAACGGCGCGCTTGGTATCGTCCATCACCTCGCGCTCGCCGGCGGCATTTGTGACGGCCATACGCACCCCCGATTGCAGTGTGGCCATTGCCGACTTGGCTTGGGTGCAGTTGTCTTCTCGCAATTTAGCTTGCTTGTCGTCTTCGGCTTTTTTCTTCGCAGCCTCGTCTTTTTCCACTTGTTTTTTGCGCGCTTGCAGCTCGGTTTCCTTTGGCACCGGTTTGGGTGCAGCCGGCGAGCTAGTGGCACTGGGCAACGCAGCTGGCGGGGGCAACGGCACAGCCCGTGCGGTAGGGCGCCTGACAATATCTTTTTCCTTAATGTCAGCGGGTGGCGACTGGTCACTGAAAACTTGACGTCCGTCTTTGTCAAGCCATTGCCACTGCGCAAATGCCGGCACAGTGCCAACAGCAGCAAGCAGCAGCTGCGTAATGAGTTTGAAGGCAGTTTTGTATCGCATTTGCAAAGTGTATCGCCCAGGCGCGCTCGGTGGTGGTGACTTTGCAAGCACATTGATCGGCGGCACTGCGCGACAAAAGCGCAAAAAAAGCGCTGTAAACAGCCGCTCTGCCGCTGGTTTGCCGCCCTAACTGCAAGGGTACAATCGCCATTTTGGAGCCCTACCTATGCGCCTAATCGGCAAAGCGCTCACCTTCGATGACGTATTGTTGGTGCCAGCGTTCTCTCAGGTCCTGCCCAAGGACACTTCACTTTCTACCCAATTTTCTCGCAATATTCGTTTGAATTTGCCGCTGGTGTCCGCCGCCATGGACACTGTGACAGAGGCCCGCTTGGCTATTGCCATTGCCCAGGAGGGTGGTATCGGAATCGTGCACAAAAATCTGACACCACAACAGCAGGCCGCTGAAGTAGCCCGTGTCAAACGCTACGAAAGTGGCGTGCTGCGCGACCCGGTTGTCATCACGCCCACGCACACTGTGCGCCAAGTAATGGCGCTCAGTGAGCAATTGGGCATTTCAGGCTTTCCGGTTATTGAAGGCGGGCGGGTGGTGGGTATCGTGACCGGTCGTGACATGCGCTTTGAGTCGCGTATGGACGTGCCAGTCAGCACCATCATGACACCGCGCGAGCGCCTGATCACCATGTCTGAGTCGGCCACACTGGAAGAAGCCAAAGCCTTGCTCAATAAGCATCGGCTAGAGCGTGTGCTGCTGATTAATGACAATTTTGAGCTCAAAGGGCTCATCACCGTCAAAGACATCACTAAACAGACCAGCTTTCCCAATGCGGCGCGTGACGCTTACGGCCAGCTGCGTGTGGGCGCTGCAGTGGGTGTGGGCGAAGGTACCGAGGAGCGGGTTGAGTCGCTGGTGCGCGCCGGCGTGGACGCTATCGTCGTCGATACCGCCCACGGCCATAGCAAGGGGGTGATTGACCGCGTCCGCTGGGTCAAGCAAAACTATCCCCAGATTGATGTGATTGGCGGCAATATCGCCACCGGTGCGGCAGCGCTGGCTTTGGCCGATGCTGGCGCCGACGGCGTGAAAGTGGGCATTGGCCCCGGTAGCATTTGCACCACCCGTATCGTCGCTGGTGTTGGCGTGCCGCAAATTATGGCTATTGACAATGTGGCAGCCGCGCTGCGCGGCACCGGTGTGCCGTTGATTGGCGACGGTGGCATTCGCTACAGCGGCGACATTGCCAAAGCTATTGCCGCCGGCGCTAGCACCGTCATGATGGGCGGCATGTTTGCTGGCACCGAAGAAGCGCCGGGCGAAATCGTGTTGTTTCAGGGCCGTAGCTACAAAAGCTACCGCGGCATGGGCAGCATTGGTGCGATGCAGCAGGGCAGCGCTGACCGTTACTTTCAAGAGTCCACCTCCGGTAATCCCAACGCTGACAAGCTGGTGCCCGAAGGAATTGAAGGCCGTGTGCCGTACAAAGGCTCGATGGTGTCGATTATTTTCCAAATGGCGGGCGGCTTGCGCGCAAGTATGGGCTACTGCGGTTGCGCCACGATTGACGACATGCAGAGCAAAGCCGAGTTTGTCGAAATTACCAGCGCTGGCATTCGAGAAAGCCATGTTCACGATGTGCAAATTACCAAGGAAGCGCCGAACTACCGCGCCGATTAACACCTTAACTTTGCGCTGATGGCGTTATTTTTCGGCCAGCTGATCACTTATCGGATCGCCTGGCCGATGGCTTTTAAGGCCCTACTTTTTTTCTATTGCCGCTTATGCAACACCAGCAACGCTCACACCAAAAAATTCTGATCCTAGACTTTGGCTCACAACTGACCCAGTTGATCGCCCGCCGCATTCGCGACGTCCATGTGTTTTGCGAAGTTCATCCGTGTGATGTCACCGACGACTGGATTCGGGCTTATGCAGCCGACGGTAACCTCAAGGGCGTGATCTTGTCGGGCAGCCACGCCAGCGTTACCGATAACAACACCGACCGCGCCCCTGCTGCTGTGTTCGAGCTGGGCGTGCCGGTATTGGGCATTTGTTACGGCATGCAGACTATGGCGCAACAGTTGGGCGGCAAAGTGGAGCCCGGTGTACTGCGCGAGTTTGGCGCCGCCGCGGTCCGTGTGCGGGGCCAAACAGCACTGCTGCGCGGTATTGCCGACTTCACCACGCCGGACGGTGAAGGCATGCTCAACGTCTGGATGAGCCACGGCGACAAGGTCACCGAGCTGCCTGCGGGCTTCAAACTGATGGCCAGCACGCCGAGTTGCCCGATTGCCGCCATGGCTGACGAAGCCCGCAGGTTCTACGCCTTGCAGTTTCACCCGGAGGTCACGCACACAGTGCAAGGTCAAGCGCTGCTCAACCGGTTTGTACTGGACATCTGCGGCAGCCGAGCCGACTGGATCATGGGCGACTACATCAGCGAGGCTGTAGCGACAATCCGCGAGCAAGTCGGTGATGAGGAGGTTATTTTGGGACTGTCAGGCGGTGTCGACTCGTCAGTGGCAGCCGCCCTGATTCACCGCGCTATTGGCGAGCAACTGACCTGCGTGTTTGTTGACCACGGTCTGCTGCGTTTGAATGAAGGTGACATGGTCATGGACATGTTTGTGGGCAAGCTGCACGCTAGAGTGATCAGGGCAGATGCCAGCGAGCTGTTTTTGGGCAAATTAGCGGGTGTGAGCGACCCAGAGGCCAAACGCAAGATCATTGGCGGTGAATTCGTCACTGTGTTTAAGCAAGAAGCGGCCAAACTCAAAGGCGAAGGCGCCAAAGGTGCCAAATGGCTGGCCCAAGGCACGATTTACCCTGACGTCATTGAGTCGGGTGGCGGCAAAGGGAAAAAAGCGGTCACGATTAAAAGTCACCACAATGTGGGCGGCTTGCCAGAGCAGCTCGGCTTGAAGTTGCTTGAGCCGCTGCGCGAGTTGTTCAAAGACGAGGTGCGAGAACTCGGCGTTGCGCTGGGCTTACCGCCAGCCATGGTGTACCGCCACCCGTTTCCCGGCCCAGGCTTAGGCGTGCGCATTTTGGGTGAAGTAAAAAAAGAGTACGCTGACTTGTTGCGGCGCGCCGACGCTATCTTCATCGAAGAGCTGCACAACTTCAAAGATCACGCCACCGGCAAAAGCTGGTACGCGCTGACAAGCCAGGCTTTCGCCGTGTTTTTACCGGTCAAAAGCGTCGGCGTGATGGGTGACGGCCGAACCTACGACTATGTAGTGGCACTTCGGGCGGTACAAACCAGCGACTTCATGACCGCCGACTGGGCCGAGCTGCCGTATGCGCTGCTCAAAAAAGTCTCAGGCCGCATCATCAACGAGGTGCGCGGCATCAACCGGGTAACCTACGACGTGAGCAGTAAACCCCCAGCGACAATTGAGTGGGAATAATTCGTAGTCGTTGCGCGCCATCCAACGCCATACAGCCAAAGCCAGTTGTATTTGCTGGTTTTATTGACGGAAAAAGCCGGGTGCCAGTAACACGCCAAAATCTCTACCGCCGGGTGGTCTGACGGTAGAAAACGGCGCTAAGAAAGGAGCAGGCAGGCTGACAGGTACCGAGCTTAAAAAGCTAAAGCCGACGGACAAAACATACAAAGCCTCTGACCGTGAGTTCGTTGGTAGCACTTGGTCAGAAGTCGATTTTGAAGCCGCTACATGGACAAGTCCGGCTATGCGCATGAAGGCCAAAAAACCTGTGGTGCTCTAGCTGAGAGTCGCCGGTACCAGCGTACAACAGCCAGCCTAAAAAGCAGGGCCTGCCCCGAGCGCCACAAGGGCGGCGTCCGTAGGGTCGTCAACCCCGAAGCGGAAAAACCTTGATTTCAAGCAAAATTATGCTCATGCCCTTGTATTAATTGCCTTATTAGCTACATTTTAGATAGCAATCTTGACTAACAACAACGAGTCTTCTGGGT
>JAYULP010000478.1:0-1082 GCA_043763445.1 Polaromonas sp. | reverse complement strand
TCCGGTTAGTTTTTCGATTGGTTTTTCTGCTGGTTTTTGCGCTTTAACGCGTTTAACTTATCGGCGATTTTGATCTCCAGACCCCGATTGACCGGCTGATACCAGCCGGGCGGGGGCATGCCTTGCGGGAAATAGTTTTCCCCAGCGGCAAAGCCGTCCGCCTCGTCGTGGGCACTGCGGTAGTTTTTGCCATAGTCAAGCGCTTTTAACAGCTGGGTCGGTGCGTTGCGCAAATGCAGCGGCACAGGCCGAGTGCTGTCTTGCACGATGAATGCCTTGGCCGCTTTGAAGGCTTTGTGGACAGCATTGGACTTGGGTGCCATGGCCAGATAAATCACACATTCAGCCAGCGCCAGCTCGCCCTCAGGTGAGCCGAGCCGCTCGTACACCTCAGCGGCGTCCAGCGCAAGGCGCAAGGCGCGCGGGTCGGCCAGACCAATGTCTTCGCTGGCGATGCGAATCAGCCGGCGCGCCAAGTACTTGGGCTGCGCACCGCCATCGAGCATGCGCACAAACCAGTACAGCGCAGCGTCTGGGTCTGAGCCGCGCACGGACTTGTGCAGCGCTGACGTCGTGTCGTAGAACTGCTCGCCGCCCTTGTCGTAGCGGCGCATTTGCTGGCCTAACACCGTCATCAGCCACGCCTCGGTCACGGTGGTCAGCGGGCTGCCGGACGGCTCGTTTTGGGCCGCCACGCTAAGTGTTTCAAGCGTGTTGAGCAAGCGCCGGGCGTCGCCGTCAGCATAGGAAATTAGCCGGGCCAGTGCATCATCTGCTATGCTTTTAATAGCTTCTAAAGCATGTAAGTCAAGGGCACGTTGCACAATAAGTTTTAAGTCACCGGCTTCGAGCGGCTGCAAAACGTACACCACGGCGCGGGACAGCAAGGCTGAGTTGACTTCAAACGACGGGTTTTCAGTGCTCGCGCCTATAAAAGTGAGCAGCCCACTTTCAACATGCGGCAAAAACGCATCTTGCTGGCTTTTATTGAAGCGGTGAACTTCATCAACAAACACGATAGTGCGGCGCCCGCCTTGGGCCTGCCAAACGCTGGCTTGCTCGACGGCTTCACGAATGTCTTT
>JAYULP010000477.1:0-1083 GCA_043763445.1 Polaromonas sp. | reverse complement strand
GGTCATAAATATGTCTTTGTAAGTTGTTCGTAAAAGCTGCTGAACGCGCAAAACAAACCGTTTGTTGACCGCCGTGCGGTATCAGGCGGCCACATCCTACACACCGCCGTGTGGATGTGTGCAGTTTATTGACAACCGCGTGGTGGGCAGCTCCGCCAAGCGGGTGCCTAGGTTAGCTGCCACAGCCCGGCCATCACTGTGGTTGATGGCCGGGCTGTGGCCCGTGCAGGGCGTTTGGGCGTTTGCGCAGTGTTGCTGTACAGCTCTAGTTGGCCTTGGCGACGCGCAGGCTATCGGGCCTGTTGTGCGCGGACGTCGCCAAGGCCGCGGCGGGATCAAGGGGTTTGTTGCTTGGCGCCGTGGCACGCGCGGCGCTTTTCAATCCAGCAATGCTGCGTACACCAGGCTGCGAAACAACGCTCGGTAGTACTCCCGCTGGTTAGGGGCTTGAATCATCATCAGCGCGAACAGGTCTTGGGCCGGATCGACAAAAAACGTCGTGCCTGCAATACCACCCCAGAAGTACAGGCCCGCAGTGCCTGGCACCGACGCTAAGCCGGTCTCACGCCGCACAGCAAAGCCTAGGCCGAAGCCATGGCCCGGCGGCAGCACCGCAGTCGAGCTGCCATGCGGGTAGACCGGCAGGCTGCCCAAATGGTCTGCGGTCATGAAGTTCACTGTTTGCGCACTGAGCAAACGCACGCCGCCCAGCTCGCCGCGGTTCAACATAAATTGCAAAAACCGGGCGTAGTCCATGGCTGTTGACACCAGCCCGCCGCCGCCTGACTCCAGCAATGCGCCGCTTGTAGCGTCCTTACGCACGTCAATCAGCACTGGTGCTTCGCCGCCGTCTGGGTCGCTGGCAAACGGCTCGGCAATGCGATGCTGCTGCGCCTGCCGCACTGAAAAAGCGGTGTCCGTCATACCCAGTGGGATAAAGATGTGACTGCGCAAAAATGAGCCCAGCGTCAGCCCGGTGATGACTTCCACCAACCGGCCCAGCACGTCAGTAGCGCGGCTGTACTCCCAGGCGGTGCCTGGCTCGAGCTGCAACGGCAGCGCCGCCAAGGTCGCAGAAAATTC
>JAYULP010000476.1:0-2943 GCA_043763445.1 Polaromonas sp. | reverse complement strand
CTTCTTTGGCGGCATTGAAATCACCGCCTAAGCCGTTACAGCAGGCGCCATGTGCGTCGCTACGGCTTTGCTGGGCCTGCGCGAAGCGCGGTAGACGTCGCCTTTTTGGTATCTTGAAGCGCCAGCAGATGAGCCGCCATGCTGCGCCGCAGCACAAGTCAATTTTGTAGCGCACTGGACGCGGTGCAACGGCCTAAGTTAGCCGCATGACTGCAATGCAATATCGTCACAAATGCCCGCAGGTCGGCCTCTAAAATCAAGGTTTTTCAAAGCGTTTGGAGTTTGACCATGACCGCTGCCCTGCCCCCGTACTGCGAAGCTGCCTCACCACATGTCATGAACACTTACGGCCGCTTGCCAATTGCGCTCAGCCACGGCCAAGGGTGCAGGGTATGGGATATCAATGGCAAGTGCTACCTTGACGGCTTGGGCGGCATTGCGGTGAACACCCTAGGCCACAACCATCCGAAACTGGTGCCTGCGCTGCAGGACCAGATCGGCAAATTGATCCACTGCTCCAACTACTACCATGTGCCGCTGCAAGAAACCTTGGCGGCCAAGCTGGTGGAGTTGTCGGGTCTTGAAAACGTATTTTTCTGCTCTACTGGCTTGGAGGCCAACGAGGCGGCGCTCAAACTAGCGCGCAAGTTTGGCCATGACAAGGGTGTCGATTTCCCTGAAGTGGTGGTGTATGAAAAGGCCTTTCATGGCCGCAGTATTGCCACACTGAGCGCTACCGGCAACCCTAAAGTGCAAGCGCATTTTGGGCCGCTGGTGCCAGGCTTTATCCGTGTGCCGCTCAATGACATTGAGGCAATCAAAACCGCCACAGCCGACAACCCCAACGTCGTAGCGGTGTTTTTCGAGGCTGTTCAGGGCGAAGGCGGCGTACACCCGATGAGCAACCAGTATTTGCGCGAGGTACGCCAGCTGTGTGATGAGCGCGACTGGTTGCTGATGATTGACGAAGTGCAGTGCGGTATGGGCCGCACAGGCAAATGGTTTGCGCATCAATGGTCGGGCATCAAGCCCGACGTCATGCCGCTGGCCAAGGGCTTGGGCTCGGGCATGCCGATTGGCGCGGTGGTGGCGGGGCCGAAGGCCGCGCGCATTTTTGAGCCGGGCAACCACGGCACGACCTTTGGCGGCAACCCACTGGCGATGCGGGCGGGCGTGGAGACCATTCGCATCATGGAAGAAGACGGCCTAATTGCCAATGCGGTACACACCGGCGAGCATCTTCGCGCAGCCTTGGCACGCGAGCTGGCCGACCTTGCGGGCGTCAAAGAAATCAGGGGCCGGGGTTTGATGCTGGGTATCGAGCTGATGATGCCCTGCGGCGAGTTGCTCAAGCGCTCGGCTGACAATGGCTTGCTGATCAGCGTGACAGCCGATTCGGTCATTCGACTGGTGCCGTCCCTGATCATGACCACCGCCGAGGCCGACGAGCTGGTGTCGATTTTGTGTCCCCTTATTAAGGGCTTTCTTGCGGAACAATCACCCTCATGAGTACTCCAGTCAAACATTTTTTGCAGTTCAGCGACCTGAACGCTGGTGAGTACGCGTACTTGTTTGAGCGTGCCGCACGCATCAAGAAAAAATTCAAAGCCTACGAAAAACACCAGCCTCTGGTGGATCGCACCATGGCGATGATTTTTGAAAAAGCCTCTACCCGCACTCGGGTGAGCTTTGAGGCGGGCATGTACCAGCTGGGTGGCTCGGTGGTCAACCTAACCACAGCAGGCAGCCAGCTAGGCCGTGCCGAGCCGATTGAAGACAGCGCCAAGGTCATCAGCCGCATGGTTGACCTGGTGATGATTCGCACCTATGAGCAAACCAAAATTAACCGCTTTGCCCTGCACTCCCGAGTGCCGGTCATCAACGGGTTGACCAACGAATTTCATCCCTGCCAAATTTTGGGCGACATCTTTACCTATATTGAGCACCGCGGCTCGATTGCCGGCAAAACTGTCGCCTGGGTAGGTGACGGCAACAACATGGCCAACACCTGGCTTCAGGCCAGTGAAATCCTGAACTTCAAGGTGCATTTGAGTACCCCCGGTGGCTATGAAGTTGACCAAGCGGTGGCGGGCATGCGCTCAGCTGACAGCTACGCCGTCTTCAAGGACCCGATGCAGGCCTGCGCTGGCGCTGACCTGGTCACAACCGATGTCTGGACCAGCATGGGTTATGAGGCTGAAAACGAAGCCCGTAAAACAGCCTTTGCCGAGTGGTGTGTGGACCTTGACATGATGAAAGCGGCCAAACCCGATGCGCTTTTCATGCATTGTCTGCCCGCCCACCGGGGCGAAGAAGTTCAAGCCGAGGTTATCGACGGTCCGCAGTCGGTGGTGTGGGACGAAGCAGAAAATCGGATGCATGTCCAAAAAGCCTTGATGGAGTACCTGCTGTTGGGGCGGCTGGACTGAGGCTGAAAAACGGGGCTTAGCCCCGGCCCACAAACGGCATTTTGGTCGCCATGATGGTCATGAATTGCACATTGGTAGACAGCGGCAATCTCGCCATGTGCACCACGGCATTGGCTACTTCTTTGACGTCCATCATCGGCTCCACTGCGGTCTCACCGTTGGCCTGCGGCACCCCGGCAGCCATGTGGGCGGCCAACTCCGTCATGGCGTTGCCCACGTCAATTTGTCCGCAGGCAATGTTGTACTTGCGGCCATCCAACGAGATCGACTTGGTTAGCCCGGTAATCGCATGCTTGGTGGCGGTGTAAGGCGCCGAGCTTGGGCGCGGTGCATGGGCGGAAATGGAGCCATTGTTGATGATGCGGCCGCCTTGCGGAGTCTGCGCTTTCATCAGCCTGAAAGCGCTTTGGGCGCACAAAAAAGAGCCCGTCAAGTTGATATTGACCACGCTTTGCCACTGCTCAAACCCAATGTCTTCAAACGCTATACCCATAGCGCTGACGCCGGCATTGTT
>JAYULP010000475.1:0-2947 GCA_043763445.1 Polaromonas sp. | reverse complement strand
CACTTTGGGGGTGCATTACCGCGCCCAAAACTGAATCGAGTAAACCCATGGTGTGGCTCCAAAAAAATAAAACATGTCACCCATGCAGGTGATCCCTTGATTTTGATGCCGCCGCTACGCCACGGCAAGGCCATGACAAAACCACCGCCATGCCGACTGCTCGGTGCGGTGTCCGAGGCGCAGCGCCGCTTGCCTGCCTGCCCCAGCCAATAGCGAGCTGACCGTAACGCCAGGCAACCCCGCTAACCCCACTAACCCCAGCGACGCCAGCAAAAGCGCACGCCGGCTCACACACTGCCTTGCCGCCGGTTGGGTTGACTGCTGTCAACCTTTGCGCTGTGCCCGCCACCTCACTCGATTGGCCACAACGCAGCGGCTACCAGCGGCCACCAGCGGCCATTAGCGGCTGAACTTTGCACGCCGAGGTGTGCTTTTTTGCAGATGACTTTGGAGGTATTCTCATCGAGTCTCGAGCTTGAGATGGCCCTACAAGCGACTTCTTTATGCCCCGCATCTTCGACAACATTGACCAAAAGCTACTGGACACGCTGCGCCTGACCTTGCAGCAATCGCAGCGCGCAGACTTTTGTATTGGTTACTTCAATTTGCGAGGCTGGCAGGCGATTGACGACGTTGTGAACGCCTGGCAGCCCGCGCAAGGCCAAGTGTGCCGCGTGCTTGTCGGTATGCAGCGCCCACCGCATGAAGATATTCGAGCGTTGTACCGCCAGGCTGACGACTCGGGCCTGCTCGACAACGTCACCGCCAGCCGTCTTAAAACCCAGTTTGCTGCCCACCTGCGCGAGCAAATTACGCTGGGTATACCCACTGGGCAGGACGAGCGTGGCTTGCGTCGGCTGGCTCGCCAGCTGCGTGCGGGGCAAGTGGTGGTCAAGCTGTTTTTGCCCTATCCGCTACACGCCAAGTTGTATTTGTTGTTCAGGCCCGATGTAAACAACCCGGTCACTGGCTTTGTGGGCAGCAGCAACCTCACGCTTGCAGGCCTGTCACGCCACGGCGAACTCAATGTGGACGTACTGGACCACCAAGCGACACAGACACTTTCGAGCTGGTTTGCAGCACGCTGGGGCGACCGCTGGGCGCTCGATGTGTCTGCCGACCTGGCCGCCATCATTGAAGGCAGTTGGGCGCGTGAAGAGCCGATACCGCCGTACCACATCTACCTGAATATTGCTTACCACCTGAGTGCCGAAGCGCGTGCCGGGCTAACCCAGTTTCGCCTGCCTGCCCGGTTTGAAGAAGAGCTATTTGAGTTCCAAAAAAGCGCCGTCAAAATTGCAGCCCGCCACTTGCACCGCCGTGGCGGCGTGATGATTGGCGACGTGGTGGGCCTGGGCAAAACCATGATGGCAACCGCCTTGGCCCGCATGTTTGAAGATGACTTGGGCTATGAGACCCTCATCATTTGCCCCAAAAATTTAGAGCCGATGTGGGAGAGCTACCGGGGCGAGTACGGTTTGCGCGGCATGGTGCTGCCGGTGTCACAGGTGACTAAAAAGCTGCCTGACTTAAAGCGCTACAGGCTGGTTTTGATAGACGAAAGCCACAACCTGCGCAACCGTGAAGGCAGGCGCTACAAAGCGATTGCCGAGTACATCAAAAGCGGCGACGCCAAAGTCATTTTGCTCACTGCCACGCCGTACAACAAAAGCAAAGCAGACTTGTCATCGCAGCTGCGTTTGTTTATTGATGAAAAAACCAATATCGGTATTCGCCCAGAACACCACATGCGCAAATTCGGCATCAGCGAGGCGGAGTTTGAACGCAAAAACCAATGCAAGGTCAACTCCATCTTGGCGATTGAAAAGAGTGAAGAGTTTGACGACTGGCGCGAGCTGATTCGCTTGTACATGGTCAGGCGCACCCGCAGCTTCATCATTCAGCACTACACCGAGGCCGACAAAAACGGGCGCCGGTACATCGCCGCCAAAGATGGTGAAAAGCGCTATTTCCCGCTTCGCAAACCCATCTCGCTCAAGTTTGTGGTTAACGACGCTGACCCAGCGGACCGGTACGCAAGGCTTTATTCAGCGCATGTGGTTGAACAGATCAACGCGCTGCATGTCCCCCGCTATGGCTTGGGCTTGTATGTTGACCCAGTGGCTGAAAAGTCAGCCACCGCGCCGGAGCGAAAAATCATTGACAACCTGGGCCGCGCAGGCAAACGGCTGATGGGGTTTTGCCGGACCAATTTGTTCAAGCGGTTGGAGTCAAACGGCTTTTCTTTTTTACAGTCCATAGACCGCCACATCCTGCGCAACCAAATTTACCTGTACGCGATTGAAAACGGGCTTGACTTGCCCGTTGGTGTGCTGGATGCAGGTTTACTTGATCTTGAGCGTGTTGATGAAGACGCTGACGGCGTAGAGGGCGACCCAGAGGACCTGCTTGACGGCATGATCGCCGAGGTGGCCGAAGAAGACGGCATTCCTGACGGTATGGCTAGAGCCAAGGAGGCCTATGCCCAATACAAAAAAGTCTATGCCAAACGCTTCAAGTGGGTACGACCCAGCTTGTTCAAAGCATCCCTGACCAACGACCTGGCGCAAGACACTCAAACGCTAAGCGAACTGCTGCGTAGCCAAGGCCAATGGGACCCTGCGCATGACCGCAAGCTGCAAGAGCTTAAAAAATTAATCACCAAAACCCACGGCAAAGACAAGGTACTGGTCTTCACCCAGTTTGCAGACACGGCCCGCTACCTTGCGCGCGAGGTGCGCCTGGCAGGCGTCAGTCATGTTGAAGTGGCCACCGGTGCAAGCGCAGACCCGTATGCGCTGGCGTGCCGTTTTTCACCCAAGTCCAACAAGCGCACTGCAGACAAGGCCAGCGAAGTCCGCGTGCTGATTTGTACTGACGTTTTGTCGGAAGGGCAAAACCTGCAAGACAGCAATGTTGTTGTTAACTTTGACTTGCCCTGGGCCAT
>JAYULP010000474.1:0-1090 GCA_043763445.1 Polaromonas sp. | reverse complement strand
TGCTGGTGCGCATGGCATAAGCGGTGCTGCTGGCCTGCTGGCCTTCGGTTAAGTTGATGTCGCGTGCGGCAGTTGCGCTTAGGCCGCCTTGGGCGTCTACTGCGCTAGCTTTGGCGTTGATGTCGTTGCCTGCGCTTAAGGCGATGTTTCTTGTGCTGGTAACGGCTGTGCCGATGTCTCGGCTGGTGGCGTCGTTTAAGTAGTTGTTGGGGCCCCGGTTTTGGGTATTTTGGCTGCCTGTGGTGAGCACGCCTAGGTTTAAGTTGTTGCCTGCATCGAGCGTAATATTGCCTTGGGCCTGGATGACGGCGGCCGTTAAATTGATGTCGCGCCCTGCGGTGGCAATCAGTGTGCCGCCATTGGCTGTGCCTTGGCCTGTCACGTACAGCCCGGCTACCCGGTCGATTCGGGTTAGGCTGTTGGTGTTGGCGCCGTTTTGGTTAGTAGCACTTGTGGTGGTGGTGGTGACGTTTAGGTCGCGTCCTGCGGTTGCCCGCAAACTGCTGGCAGCATCGATTTGCCCGCCAATGATGTTGATGTCGGTCCTAGCGGTAACGCTGACGTTGCCCCCAGTGATGCGCCCGCCTAGGTTTTGCAGGTTATTGGCGGTGATGTTGACTAGGC
This sequence comes from Polaromonas sp., assembly GCA_043763445.1. Classification (GTDB taxonomy): domain Bacteria; phylum Pseudomonadota; class Gammaproteobacteria; order Burkholderiales; family Burkholderiaceae_C; genus Polaromonas. The sequence goes on along the minus strand of JAYULP010000474.1, from coordinate 466 downwards.
GTCTGCCTGCTACGCTGCCGGACGCACTTCCAGCAATGGCTCCGGTGTTGATTACGTCGCCTGCTGTGTCTATATCGACGTCTACACCTGCCATCAGGGTGCCTGTGCCGTCTAGGTCGCCTGGCTGGACTTTGACGTAGAGCTGGGGGACCAGGGCTTTAACTTGGGTTGTACCGCCTTTGCCGTCGGGCACGGTGATGGTTTGCTCGACCAGCCAGATGATGTCGGTGGTCAACACCGCCATTTGCGCTGCGCTCAACGCAATGCCGGGGCGTAGGCTGTAGGCTCGGGCGTAGGCGATGCCGCCGTCCATCAGGCCTTCAAACTGCTGCTCGTCTGTGGTGTAGTTGCCGGCAAACCTGCGGCCCGTGAGTAGGCTGACTTGTTCGCGAATTAGGCGTTGCTCGTAGAAGCCGTCGCCTAATCGCTTTTGCGTAACCGTGGGGTCTAGGGACAGGGCTGCGCT
>JAYULP010000473.1:0-7348 GCA_043763445.1 Polaromonas sp. | reverse complement strand
TAGCTTGCGTAGCAGCAGTGGCAAACTGCAAACCGTAAGCCAAGGCATGCTGCTAAAAGGCGGTGATACGCTTGTTTTATCGGGCACCCCTGAAGCGCTGGCTATCGCAGAAGAACGGCTGCTGCGGTAGTCCTGCAGACGTTTGACGCCGGCAAGGCTCGCACGTTGCTATTAATAGCATAGCTGCAGACGGTTTGAAAATAAGGGCAACACCAAGTTTTTAGCCAAAAAGTTGTAACCAGCAAGCCGCAGACACCTCAAAGACCTATTAGCGGCTTCGGCACACCTTAGAGGAGACCTTGTGTCAGTAAATATCGCCATATTGAGTAGCGCTCAGGCCGGGTAAAGCGGCGGGCTCCATCAGTTGCGTGTCCTCGAACTCCGGCCTTGCACTGCTGGCCTTGCGCGACGCTTTGCCGCGCGCTGCTTTTTTTGGTGGTAACACGAAGCAACTGGCCGCTGGGTCTGTGCGTCTAGCGTCGCGAAACGCCGCAAGCTCATCACGCTCAATGGTTTTGTACACGGGCATCGCTTGAACTAGGCCATCGACTTGCCGCTCGGACTCGATAGTCTTTTCAAAGTGCGGCTTGGGCTGCGGGGCAAGCGCTGTGCCGCTACGTCGCCAGTAAACGCACGACACCGCAATGTCGAAACGCACCATCGCGTCTCGCATGATCTGCTGCTCAATAGCCAACAAGTCTTCGGCTTGACCGCCGTCTTGTGGTGCCAAGTCCACCATCACCAAAAACGTGTCGGCGTCTGCATCAAGACACAGCACCCTGAATTTAAACCGCGACGCCAGCACACCAGAGCGCGTCATCGCGTCACGAACGGCCAGGTACAGCTGCTCGCGACGGGTATGGCGGCGGTCCCTGGGCTCTTGATGCACCAGCGCCTTGCGAGGGACAACTTTTTGATTACGCGCAAGCGCTGTGTTTACGCGGCTTGGAATACAGAAAAGCCAGCTAAAAAGTGACATGGTTCTACCTCCTGTGTGCAAAACGCATGACGCATGAACAAACTGACCTAGTTTGTGGCGGCTTGGCTTGGGGCCGAGCACACCGTCGCCGTACTGCCAACCCAGCGTGGTGAGCTGAGCCTGCAGACCTCCCATTCGCTTTAGCTGCGGCATGCATCACTTTGGCCAAGCTGTCGCTAACGAGACGATCGTAGTGCGGATTGAGACGCGCTACAAGGCACCTTTGCGGCGAATAACGTCGCCAGTGACAAGCAAAGTAACGCAGTAAGTTGTCCGAGCCTGTACCGCTACAAACCGCAAGACGTTGTGCAAGCCCTTTGTGGGTATGTCTATCGAGCCAGGCCGCCATGCACAGTGCCTTATGTAACGGCTACGCGGCGAAGCCGGTGGTACAACCGTTTGGCCATGACCTGGCCCATGGCCATGGTCAGTGCATGGGCAACAGCGCAATGACGGTTGAGTAATTCGCCATAGCGCATCGGCGACAAACACCAGAGCCGGCCGTCCGAGGCAGCGCTCACCGTAGCCCGACGCGGCAAGTGGGAGAAAAACCCACCCTCTCCCACGACGCTGCCCGGCCCAACGATAGCCAAGTGCAGGCGTTCTTTTTCATCTTCGTAATGCACACTGACTGTTCCGGTTTCGATAAGGTACACCGACCGATCGCTCACGCCTTTTTTAGCTACAGTTTGCCCAAGTGACACCGTCAACGGCGACAAGAAGTTAGCTAAGGTAGCCCATTGCGCCGTATCTAGACGACATTCGAGCGCATCGACTTCATCCGCGTTAGCCGTTGCCGCAACAAAACAGGCCAGACTAAGACGCGCATCAGGGTGGGGCGTAATATTCATACGCCGTAAATTAGCGCGAAGTGCCGCTACCAGCAAGAAACAAGGCGAACACTTACAACTTATACACGCCGCAACGTGCTGCCGTTCCGCTCTTGCGTTTTTACGACGTTAAACCCCGCCAAAGCGGGCTACTTACCGATACAAAAGCGGGAGAAAATCTCACCTAACAAGTCATCTGAGCTAAAAGCGCCGGTAATTTCGCTCAGATGCAATTGAGCTTGTCGCAAGTCTTCTGCCAGCAAATCCAGCGCAGGCCAGCGTGCGGCAAGCTGGCGAGTAGCTGTTTCAAACTGCTGACGCACTTTGTTCAACGCATTGATATGTCGCTCACGGGCCATAAACACGCCCTCCGGTGTCACTTGCCAGCCAACTGCGTGCAACAGCTGCTGTTTAAGTAACTCCAGCCCTTGGCCGGATTTAGCAGACATCACAATGCCAGGCGGCAACACCGCCACAGTGCTGTCCAGTAGGTCTGCTTTGTTCCATACATGAATGGTAGGCGTGGTGTGTGCCAGTAAACGTGTCAGAGCGCAGGCAATAACGACATCTTGTGCTACCGCGTTTGCAGCCGCGTTACCGCACTGAGCCTGTTGCGCTGCGTCATGCACGAACAGCACGACGTCTGCGTGTTCAATTTCCTGCCACGCTCTGGCCACACCAATCTTCTCGACTTCGTCTGCCGTGTCACGCAAGCCAGCTGTATCGACGATGTGCAATGGAACGCCCTCGATCTGGATCGACTGAGTGACTTTGTCACGCGTCGTTCCCGCAACAGGCGACACGATTGCAACATCAGCGCCCGCTAATGCATTCAACAGCGAGCTTTTCCCCGCGTTGGGCTGACCGGCGATCACCACCTTGATACCCTCGCGCAAAATCGCACCTTGGCTTGCTCGCTGCAAAATGCCAGCTAACGTCGTGCAAAGCTGCTGGAGTTGTCCGCACGCATCCGATTTGTGTAGAAAGTCAAGGTCTTCTTCAGGAAAGTCAAGCGTTGCCTCCACCAGCATCCTTAGACGAATCAGCTGAGCCAAAAGCGCATTGATGGCGTCAGAAAATTCACCCGACATGGATCGCGCAGCAGAGCGCGCTGCGTTCTCAGTGCTTGCGTCAATCAAGTCAGCAATGGCCTCGGCTTGAGCTAAGTCTATTTTCTCGTTGAGAAAAGCCCGTTCGGTGAATTCGCCTGGCGCGGCCACCCGCAGTTGTGCAAGTATGGGCTCACCAAAAACTGTAACAGCGGCTGCCTGCAAACAACGCGCTACCAGCAACTGCAGCACAACTACCCCACCGTGTGCCTGAAGCTCCAACACATCTTCACCAGTGTAGGAGTGCGGAGCAGGAAAAAACAAGGCCAGTCCCTTGTCAATCAGTACGCCGTGGCTGTCGTAGAAAGGCAAATAGCTGGCCTGCCGTGGCACCAACGACTTACCGAACAGTGCATGCACCAGCGGTGTAATTGAACGCCCAGACACACGAACAATGCCTACGGCACCGCGCGACGGCGCGGTCGCAATAGCGACGATGGGCTGATAGTGACGGCTCAACATGGCTGCAGGGACACAAACTTGGTGGCACAAAAAAGCCGCAAAACAAAATTGTTTGCGGCTTTTTACTGCTTTGTGTAACTTACCTAAATTTAGGTAAATTAAACTGCGGCGGCACACCCATGCGGGTGTTGATCACCCACTGCTGCGCGATTGACAAAATATTATTAGTAATCCAGTAAAGCACCAGACCGGCCGGAAAGAAAAAGAACATCACACTGAAAATTAACGGCATGAACCACATCAATTTGGCTTGCATTGGGTCAGGCGGCGCCGGATTCAAAGCGGTCTGAAGCACCGTTGTGAGCGTCATTACCACCGGCAGAATGAAAAACGGGTCCGGTGCTGACAGGTCTTTAATCCACAACGTCCAAGGTGCATTACGCATTTCAACGCTGGACAGTAACACCCAATACAGGGCAATAAACACCGGAATTTGAACCACGATAGGAAAACAGCCTCCCATTGGATTGACTTTTTCTTCTTTGTAGATTTTCATCATCGCTTGCTGCATTTCTTGCGGCTTGTCTTTTAAACGCTCTCTCATCTCAGTGATTTTAGGATTGATCGCCTTCATTTTTGCCATGCTGGCGTAGGCTTTGGCATTCAACCAGTAAAACGCAACCTTGAGCAAAAGCACCAACGCCACAATAGACCATCCCCAATTTTGGATGAAGCTGTGTAGCTTGTCGAGTAACCAGTACAAGGGCTTGGCCAAAATGGTGAGCCAGCCGTAGTCTTTGACCAACTCAAGGCCTGCAGTCAACGCTTCTAATTTCTTTTCTTCCTGTGGACCAACAAAAAAGGTGGCCTCTACAGCCTTGCTTGCGCCAGGTGCAATGGTGCCCAACGAAGTAATCATGCCGACAGAGTACAAATTGTTGTCGACTTTTCTTAAAAACAGCTCGCGTTCAATGCCATCGCCCAGTATCCAAGCGGTGGCAAAGTAGTGTTGCACCATCGCCACGTAACCGTTGATAGCTTGTTTTTCCACATCTACTTTGTTGGTCTCTATCGTTTTGAATTCTACTTTCTGATATTTTTTGGCGTCGGTGTACACAGCGGGGCCAGTGAAGGTTGAATAAAACGACGACTCTCCAGGGGGCTTGTTGCCGTCTCGCACCAGCTGCAGATACAGCTGAGCCGCTACCGGTGTGCTGGCGTTATTGATGGCTTCATGGCGTACCGCAATATCGTAAGAGCCCCGTTTTAGGGTGTAGGTTTTAACCAGCTTCAGGCCCCCAATTTCAGCCGACTCGAAGCGGAGTTGCAGCTCATTGACACCCTCTTTCATTACGCGGTCACCGGACACTAGACGCATCGACGTTTTGTGAGTTGGCAGCTGCCCCGCTGCGCCTATTAGCCCCGTTTGCGCGGTGTACACACGGGACGCACTTTGGTCCAGCAACACAAAGCCGCCATCCTTGTTGGTAGTGTCTTGGAACTTATTAAAGCTTGACCGCACAAGCGATGCACCTTCAGTGTCAAAAGTGAGTGCGAAGACATCAGTGTTCACAACGATTTCATCTCTTGTCGCGGGCAACAGTGCCGGCGCGCCGCCTGGAACAGCGCTTGGCTTGACTGACGCAGGTGTTGGCGCTTGCAACGGTGCGGCCGCCGGAGTGCCGCCGATGCCTGTTTGCGCTAGACGTGTAGTAGTTTGCCCGGCAGAAGGGAAAAAAGTCGCTTTTTCACCCCTGAATACCTGCCACTGGTCCCACAACAAAATCATAGAAAAACCGAAGATCACCCACAAAATAGTGCGGCGTATGTCGTTCATAACGATGTCTTTTCTGACGGTAAAGTCGATTTTTTTGGCGTAGTCAAGCCGGTGAAAATACGCATGGGCTGAGCCGGTTTTACCGGGTCATGTCCGGCTTCACACCAAGGATTACAACGCACTAAGCGGTGAAGTGTGAGGTAGGCGCCAACAACGGCACCACGCGAGTCAAGCACTTGCAGTGCATAAACCGAACAAGTGGGCTCGAACCGACATGCATTACCAAGCGAATGGCTAAGCAGCAGCTTGTAGGCACGAACCATTTGTATCAAAACATAACGTGGGCTGTACCAAAGCGCTGAAAGCAAGTGGCTAAGAGTTCTCACGCGTTTGTTCGCAGTACGTTGAAAAGTAGCACGAGTTCACAGTGCACCGCAGCGGTCAGCTGTTTTGAGCTAGCGCTGATAAATGTTGCCCGGTCAAAAGTTCTGCGTAAGCGCACCACGTACCCAGCTTCCTGGAAAAATTGCGCCGCATGTTCGCTTACGCTGTAGATTTGACGTTTGATGGCATTTCGGGTAACGGCCCGCTTGGCCCAGCGCTTAGGCACCATGGCCCCAATTCGCGTACCACGCAGCTCCAATGGCAACTCACCTTCAGGCCGTTCGTTGTCCACTGATGAGCGATTTCCACTGGTTTTGACCAGCATTGGAATTGAGGTTTTCAAGCTGTTTTGGTGAAGAGCAAAGTGCATTGTTTTTGCAACAATTTGTCCCGCAAGGACGGCTTGGAATTCAGACCTGGTTTTTAGCCTTATCACTACTGCGCAGTACCAGCAAGGCGCAAAACAGCAGCTGGCTTGTTCAGACCGCAAGCCGTTTTCGGCCCTTGGCGCGACGCGCTGCAATCACAGCGCGACCGCCACGGGTTTTCATCCGCGTCAGGAAGCCGTGGGTGCGCGCACGTTTGACTTTGGAGGGTTGATAAGTGCGTTTCATGATGAATCCAAAAGGTCGGTAGTCGACTAAGTTTGCGTAAAAATGATTTTCCAGACCTCGAACCCTAAGCATCGTGTCCTGCGCAACCATCCAATGCTGCAATACCCCGGCAATTAAAGCGAATTGAGATGCTTTAAAGGGTAAGCAAATAGGCTTGCAGGCTGCCGAGCTGCTATTGACATCGTTGTCCTGTCTTTGGCAGTGAACTGGCGCTCAAAAGCCAACCGGCAGACGGGCTGTGACGCTGGAAAACGGTGGATTATGGCAGATTTTGTTGTGAATCTCAACGCTCATACGTAGGCGCGCACCGCGGGGTAGCGGTCTGCGCGGCTTTTAGCAGTCAGGCGCAGCAGTGGCCGAAATAGTCCAGTGCGTCGCCTTGCCCTGTCAACCGGTTGGTTGTCTGCAAAAAAGCAGACCAGAGCGCACTTCGGTCTATACAGTCATTACGGTCGTTAAAGCCACGGTTGCGGTGATCTTCGCACAGCGCCCCTGCGTCCGAGGCGGACGTTGCCGCCTTGTCTCCTATTTAACTTTCTTTAATTCAAATTAGTAGCAGTAGTAAGGAGCAGTCAATCTTGTGGATATGTCTTTTTTTCTTAACTGAATCAAGAACTTGCCTGTTGTTTAACCCTGTGTTGCCTACCCAAGAACATATAGGTGAGAGTGATAACAACTTTTCGTTTCTCTGGGGTCCTGTGGATAAGTACCAACTTATTAGCAATTTATCCCCAGGGTTGCAAATACCGGCGCTGGCTCGCGGCATGCTGCCTGGGTCTTGTGCGCTACAGGGTGTCAGTAAATACAGTCTAGGAGTGACCACCTCAGTTGCTATCTGCAGTGGTTATTGTCAAGAGTTGCCAAAAACGCTGCATCGACCGCGACTAGCGCAAAATTTGTGGATAACGTCAGGTACAGACTAGAATTGAGGGTGCAAAAAATTAACGATATCCACAAGCGCCTAGCCACATTGAAGTCATGCCAGCTTGCATTTTTTCGCTATGAGTGAGTGTTCACTCGCAGCTGCACAGCCGGACCTGTGGGCGGCATGCGTAGAGCAGCTTGCGCAGGAGTTGCCGGAGCAGCAATTCAACACCTGGATACGTCCGTTAGTTGCCGAAGTCTCAGATGATTTGGCCAATGTGGTCGTCCATGTGGGCAACCGATTCAAGTTGGACTGGATTCGGGCCCAGTACGCCGCAAAAATTGCTGACTTATTGGAGTCCATTTCTGGCCAAAAAGTAGTGCTGGAG
>JAYULP010000472.1:0-1093 GCA_043763445.1 Polaromonas sp. | reverse complement strand
CGAGCTCGAGCCTAGGTGATGTCACTCACCCACGCGCAATTGGGCAATGCTTTTGTAAGCTGCCTGTCCACCACATTGCCGGCGACTGGCAAAGTGTGTTTACTGTCGGTAGTGCGCGTGAATTTGTGTTTGCAGACCAAGCGCAGTTGATTGGTACTCATCAGGTTGCGCTCCCAGTGATGTCCAATAGTGACAGCTCCGCAACTGCAGTGCGGTGCGTAACCTATGGCTGCCGTAGGTGACAGCGCGAACAGTACCTTGAGCCGCCATCTCGACAGTGAGCGCAATCACTTCACACGTAATTTGCGTCATTCCAATGGGGGCGAAGGTATTGCCGCCTTCATAGAAAAAAACATAAGCCCAACTTCTGCTGAAACGACGACCGAGAAATCCACCTCGCTGGAACACTTGCGCAACGCCTGCCGCGTTGTAAGCTCGGGCTACAAACGACGATAAATTTTTGTAAGTCACCCAAAAGACAGCCTATGGATGATCCTATTCTTACGATGGATGAACGCGAAGCCATTAACCACGGTCGATGGTTCTCCTCCCTTTCACCTTCACTGCGACACGACATCCTGCGATGTGCCTACGTCAAACGTTACAAAGACAGCGACCTGATCAGCGCGAGGGGCGATGCGCCAGAAGAATGGATTGCGTGTGCGAAGGGGGCGGTTCGTGTCAGCTCTACCTCGATTTCCGGCAAGCAGATCACTTTGACTTATGTCGAGCCAGGAATCTGGTTTGGCGATGTGGCGATTTTCGACGGAGATCGACGCACGCACGATGCTTACGCGCATGGCCAAACCAGCGTGCTTTGTGTAGCCCGCGCGGATTTCAAAAAAATTCTTGCTGCACATGTAGAGTTGTACGAAGCGATGTTGAGACTTCACGCCAGGCGCATCCGTCAGCTTTATGGTTTGGTCGAAGACTTGAACACCCTTCCCTTACGAGCTCGGCTTGCCAAGCAGCTGCTGCACTTGGCCCGCAGCTACGGCGTGCCCTGCCTGAGCGAAGCCAACGAAGTACGAATTGGCTTGCAGCTAGCTCAGGAAGAGCTAGCTCAGTTGTTGGGAGCATCGCGCCAACGTGT
>JAYULP010000471.1:0-2958 GCA_043763445.1 Polaromonas sp. | reverse complement strand
AAAAAAATGGAAGAAAAAAGACCACGTCCAGACAAAGTATTTTTTTGTACTTTGTATTTTTTTGCAAACTTTGCAAAGTTTTTTGCTTTTTTGCAAAGTTTTTTGCTTTTTCACAAAGTTTTTTGTTTCTTTGCGATTTTTTAAAAATATAGAGGCGTTTGCAATTTTTGTAGAGTTTGTGCTTTTTGTAAAAGTTTATTGTGATGGTGATAGTGTTTGAGAATTTTTTGGAAAAAAAAAGTATAATGAAAAAAAAAATAGTCTATTCTTACTCTATATTCATGATTGTGAAATAAGTATCGTAGGTATACCGACTTACGCTATTGATTCTATCGTATTAGACCCATAGTATCAATTTGAGCACGCCAAGATGATTGAGGTGACCACGCAACTGAACAAACCTGGCATTGCGCTGGCTGCACTTGACGGCGTGCATGCCCTGACCGATATCACCGGCTTCGGCCTGGCCGGGCACACGCTAGAGTTAGCACGCGGCGCGAAGGTACAGATACGCCTGGACTGGTCACGTATGCCTTTGATTGACGGCGTACGCGAGCTGGCGGCACAGGGCTGCGTGACAGGGGCATCAGGCCGAAATTGGGAGAGCTATGGCAATGAAGTCACGCTGCCAGCTGCCTTTGCTGATGCTGACAAAGCATTGTTAAGCGACCCACAAACATCCGGGGGCCTCCTGGTGTCTTGCAGCCCCGATGTGGCCGCACAGGTGCTTAACATCTTCCATACCCAAGGCTTCCCTGACGCTGCGCTGATTGGCGAAGTCGCGCTCGGCAGTGGCGTCAGCGTGTACTGAATTTGAGGTTCGCGCCAGGGTTTTCCCGAGTGTCCTTCGTCAGCTTTCATTAAGTCGGCTGCACAGCTTCCAAGTTACCATCTGTTGATCGTCAGCTGACCTAGCTGCATCAACCATTTGATACTTCCGGAGATAGTCACCTTGGCTGCATTACTCAAACTCGCTTTAGCTTACGACTGGCTGGCTGCGCAAGCTGGCAAAATTGCTGCATGGGCCGTGCTGTTCGCGGCTTTGATCTCCTCTGGCAATGCGTTCGTGCGTTACGGCTTTGACATCAGCTCAAACGGTTGGCTAGAGATTCAATGGTATTTGTTCGCAGCCATGGTCATGCTTGGCGCGCCGCTGGTGCTCAAGCTCAACGAACACGTTCGCGTCGACATCATTTACGGCAAGCTCAAAGGCAACGGTCCGGTCTATGTTGATATTTTTGGTTTGATCTTTTTCTTGCTGCCGGTCATGGCATTGCTGGCTTATTTGAGCTGGCCGCTTTTCGTCAGCATGTACAAATCCGGTGAAATGTCCCCCAATGCTGGCGGTTTGATTCGCTGGCCTGCCATGCTGCTGCTGCCGGTAGGTTTTGGCATGATGTTTTTGCAGGGAATTTCTGAAATCATCAAGCGTGTGGGTTATCTGTCAGGCAAGTTTGAGATGGATACGCATTACGAGAAGCCAGTTCAGTAATCGGCAATCGCCTCGACATACCATTCCCTCTTACGTAGTTTCAGGACAATAAAAAATGCAAATGGAAAATTTCGCCCCGATGATGTTTGCGGGATTGGTGCTGATCATGCTGATCGGCTTTCCTGTGGCTTTCTCGCTGGCAGCACTGGGCTTGGCATCGGGCTTTCTCGCCATTGAGATGGGTTGGTTTCCCGCCAGCTTTATGGCTAACCTGCCGCTGAATATGTTCGGCATTTTGTCGAATGATCTGCTACTGGCTATTCCGTTTTTTACCTTTATGGGTGCCATTCTTGAGAAATGTGGATTGGCTGAAGACATGCTGGACTCCATGGGCCAACTGTTCGGCCCTGCCAAAGGCGGCTTGGGCTATTCGGTCATCATCGTGGGCTTTATTTTGGGCGCTATCACGGGTACCGTTGCAGGCCAGGTGATTGCCATGGCGATGATCTCGCTGCCGGTGATGATCCGCTATGGCTACAACATGCGCTACGCCACCGGCGTGCTGGCCGCGTCCGGCACCATCACTCAGTTAGTACCTCCATCATTGGTTCTGATTGTCATGGCTGACCAGCTGGGTCAGTCTGTAGGTGACATGTACAAGGGCGCTTGGGGCCCGTCGATTTTGCAAGTGCTGATTTTTGCGGGCTACACTTATTTATTGGGTGTTTTTAAACCGCACCATGTCCCAGGCGTGCCCAGAGATGCCCTTACCTTGCATGGTTGGGCGCTGTGGGGCAAGTGCTTGCGCGGCATCATTCCCTCGGCGATTCTGATTTTTGCCGTTCTCGGCTCTATGGGCGGCTTGCCGGGCATCAACACCGCCATCGCCACACCAACTGAAGCCGGTGCTATGGGCGTGGTCGGTGCGCTGGTTTTGGCGGCCATTCACAAGCGGCTGACACTTGCGCTGATCTGGGAGGCCATGAGTGGCACCATGCGCCTGACCGCCATGGTGGTGTTTATTTTGATTGGTGCACGCGTGTTTTCAATGGTGTTCCAAGGCGTTGACGGTGCCAAGTGGGTTGAGCATCTGCTGACCGGCTTGCCAGGAGGGCAAACTGGCTTTTTGATTGTTGTCAACATCTTCATTTTCTTCCTGGCCTTTTTCCTGGACTTTTTTGAAATCGCTTTCATCATCTTGCCGATGCTGGGACCTGTGGCCGTCAAGCTGGGGATTAATCCGATCTGGTTTGGCGTGCTTCTGTGTGTAAACATGCAAACCAGCTTTATGCACCCGCCGTTTGGTTTTGCGCTGTTTTATTTGCGCGGTATTGCCGACACGCTGTTCAAGGAAAAACGCATTCCTGAAGCCATTAAGTCCAATGACATCTACCTGGGTGCGATCCCTTGGGTGGGCATGCAAATGATTTTGGTGGCGATAGTGATCTTTTTTCCACAAACAGTGACTGTTTTCCTGGACAAAGAAGTCAAAATTGACATCGACAAAGTGAAGATCGAGATACCCG
>JAYULP010000470.1:0-1098 GCA_043763445.1 Polaromonas sp. | reverse complement strand
AAACACTTTATTTTTTGCGCCATTTTCGGGCGCCAACCCGGTCAGAAAACCCAGCCCGGTGGTGTTCACGATACGGGCCTCTTACAGCGAAGAGCTAGAAAAAATGTTGGCGTTTTGGACCGGCTTGGGCTTAAAACAGGTGGTTGTAGTGCATTACGACGACGAAGTCGGCAAACAAAATTTGGCCTCAGTGACAGAGTTTTTAGCTAAACAAGGCAAGCAGCCGCGCAGCTTTGCTATCAAGCGCAACGCAAAAATGGACGGGCCACAAGTAGCCGAGCTGTTGAAACTAAAGCCGGAAGTGTTGATTTTGACCGTGCTGTCCGCACCCGCAGCAGTGATCAGCCGGGACTTGGTCGGCCGCGGCGTAACAGTACCAATGTCCAGCTTGTCTTTTATTGGCGCGCAGCAGTTCATTTCTGCCGCTGGAGAGACCGCTGCGGGCGTGTCGATTGCTCAGGTCGTGCCGACCGCTTCGACGTCAAAACCGATTGCCAACGAATGCGCCTTGGCGTTGAAAGAGTCAGGTGTGACTGCGGCAATGAACACTACACATTTTGAGGCGTGCATTGCCGCTAAGGTGCTGACTGAGGCGATGCGGCGTGCCAAACAGCCCGCCACCAGTGACAGTTTGCTCGCCGCCATGCGCAGTTTAGGCACCTACGACACCGGCGGCTTTGTGGTGTCCTACGGTGCGGGCCAGCAACACGGAAGCAAATTTGTTGACCTGGTGATGGTGAGCAGAAGCGGACGAATGCGGTAGTTAAACCAGACTTATCGAGGCGGCCAGCCGAAGCAAAAAAACTGCTTTTGCACTCACCCGTCACTTGTAAAACTGCTTTTTGTCAAACCGTTTATTTGTCAAAACGTTTTTGTACTGAGCCCAGTTTGACCAACTCAAAGTGAGCAGGGACGCAATATCTCTTTGCGCCCAAGTAACACCTAAGCCAGGCCTAGCTTTTTTGCCAACCCGATGCGCTGCAACTTGCCTGTTGCGCCTTTAGGAATTTCATCCAAAATGAGAATTTTGCGAGGAACTTTGAAGTCAGCTAACTTAGTGGCGGCAAACACCCGTATTTCTTGCTCAGTAGCGGCGCT
>JAYULP010000469.1:0-1100 GCA_043763445.1 Polaromonas sp. | reverse complement strand
ATGGGCGCACGCCGGTGTTGTTTTTTGAAATCCCGGCGACCCGCGCACAGTCAACCCAAACGGTGTTGATGTACGGCCACCTCGACAAGCAACCCGAGTTCACCGGCTGGCGCAGTGACCTGGGCCCGTGGACACCGAAATATGAAGACGGCAAGCTCTACGGGCGGGGCGGTGCCGATGACGGCTATGCGGTGTACGCCAGCATTGCGGCTGTGCAAGCGCTCAAAAGCCAGGGCGTGCCGCACCCGCGCATCGTCGGGCTAATTGAGACCTGCGAAGAAAGCGGCTCCTACGACTTGCTGCCGTATGTCAACGCGCTCAAGTCACGCCTGGGTGACGTGGCCCTGGTGGTGTGCTTGGACTCGGGTGCAGGCAACTACGACCAGCTGTGGCTGACGACCAGTTTGCGCGGCAACGCAACCGGTGTGCTGAAGGTTGAAATTTTGACCGAAGGCGTGCACTCGGGCGACGCCAGTGGCCTGGTGCCGGACAGTTTTCGCATCCTGCGGCAGCTGCTGGACCGCCTGGAAGACAGCGCCACCGGCCAGCTGCTGCCCAAGAGCTTTTACTGCGACGTGCCGGCCGACCGACTGGTGCAGGCCGAGGCCACCGCCCGGATTCTGGGTGACGAGATTTACAAGCGCTTCCCCTGGGCGCATTACGACTGCGGCGGCTCTAGCCTGTCGGCGCTGCCCACCACCACCGAGCCGGTTCAGGCACTGTTGAACCGTACCTGGCGGCCCACGCTGAGCGTGACCGGGGCTGAGGGCTTCCCGGCGCTGAAAGACGCGGGCAACGTGCTGCGGCCGTACACGGCATTCAAGCTGTCGATGCGTTTTCCGCCGCTGGTGGACGCTGGCATGGCGGTGCAAACGCTGAAAAAACTGCTCGAAGACAACGCGCCCTACCAAGCCAGGGTGACGTTTGAAGGTGGCGGCGGGGCCACCGGCTGGAACGCGCCAAGCAGTACGCCCTGGTTTGAGCGCGCGCTCAATGACGCGTCCAACAGCTTTTTCGGCGCGCCGTGCGGCACCATCGGCCAAGGCGGCACTATCCCGCTGATGAACATGCTGAGCAAGGGCTTTCCCACGGCGCAAATG
>JAYULP010000468.1:0-7398 GCA_043763445.1 Polaromonas sp. | reverse complement strand
GCTGTGTTGCGCCGGCTGATACGTCTGGCTTGCCGCTGCACCGGGTGAGCCGGCTCTGGCCTGCGCTCGGGCTAGCCGCCTTGCGCTTGCATCAAGGCGCTTGAAACCCAGCGGCCCGAAAGGTCAGCACCAGCGTGTCGCGGTGGCCACCTTGCTGGCCGGTGTGCAGCGGCAAGATCGGTGTGGTCTCGTGAATCACCCGGGCGTCGTCCAGCAGCAGGGCGGTCAGCGGTGCCTGCATAACAAAGCGCACGCCGTTCGGGCCGTGCACGTCAAAAACGCGCGTTTCTCCGCCTTTGACATCGCAGCGCCCCACGAGCAACACCACCACAAAGTCCACGCCATCACGGTGGGCGCCCTCGGGCGTTGGGCGGCCCACACCGCCGGCGGTGTCAATACGAAACTGGTGCGCTTCAATATGCCAGCGCGCCACTGGCCTGACCTCGGTAAACAAGCGGCCCAGGCTCAGCAGCAGGTCACACCAGGCCACTGCCTGGGCTACAGCGGGCTCCACCGGCTCAAACCAACGCTTAAAACCGCCGTGCAGCGCGTTGTAGTCAGTAGGCTGCCAATGTGCCCGGTGCAGCGTTGGCGCTAGGCTGTGGTGGGCGGTGTCGTACACAAAACACGCATGGCGGCGCTGGCGGTAGTGGCCGCCGTCCCTGAGGTGAGCGTCTGGTGGCAGGCGGGTCCATGAGGCGGCGACTTCGGCCCAGCTATCGGCCCACAAAGGGGTGTCCAGACCCAGCGTCTGGCGCAGCAGCTGCGGCTCTAGCAGGCTCAAGCCGTCCTGGCTCAGGGCTTGGGCGGCGGGCTTGTGAACAGTAACGATATTGAACATAGCGCCGTATTTTCGCGCAGCATCGAAGACCCCATGACCAGCAGCAACCGGTGACGCTGGCCTACAGCGAGCGTGGTCGGCACGCCTGATAATTTAGGCTCTTTAATCGCCGGCAACTTTTAACTCGAGGACGCCTTCGTGCTGTACAAATTCAAAACAAAAAACCGGGCAGACGTCATCATGGTGGAGTCCACCGCACGCCAAATTCTGGACATTATTGGCAAAGACGCTGGGCCGCGCGGAATCCTTCAGCCGGGCGAAATGACCGCTGCTGTCAGCGCCCTAGAGGCCGCCGTGAAGCAGCAAGAAAAACAAGCCCAAAGCGACAAGGACGCCGGCCACGGACCGGCGACCAACGAGGCCAGCCTGCGCCAGCGCGCCGTGCCTTTTATTGACCTGTTGCGCAGCAGCGAGCACGACGGCTGCGACATCGTCTGGGGCGTGTAAGGGCGCGGTTGCTGTGGCCTGAGCGACATTTCTTTGGCGCTGTAGGGCCCAGCTGATGGCAGCGTTAGCCGCGCAGCGCAAAAGGCGCCTAAAGCGTGGCGTGTTCAAAGTCTGCACAAGCTACTAGCAAGCTCAGGGCGAGACAAAAGTCTTGCCAAGCGACATCAGCGGCGAACAGTTTGAGGCCGCCGCAGCCGTTGCTCGACTGCGTGCGCAAAAAAATCGGCCCATGCCCAGTGAATTTATATGCAGGTGTTTTGCGCAGTGCAGTGCTACTTTGCCATTTGGGGTGAGCCGCATGAAGGCAGGCCGCTGGCTTGAGAAGGCTTTAAAAAAATCAGACGGCCCGCCCAGCGCCGGGGGCGTAGCGCACAGCCGACGCGGTTAGTCGGGTGTGTGCAGCGTGCGAAGAACGCAAAGAACACGGACAACTCCCGCGCCACAGGGGACGGGTCAATAAAGGCAAAGCCATTAACAGGACGTCGTTAACAGGACGTCGTTAACGGAACACCGTAAACGTGACGCTATAAACCGGGCGCTATAAACCGGGCGCTATAAAATAAATAGCTACACAGGTATTAAAAATGACGGCTAGACGGTGTTTTTACTGAAAAACGGGTCAAGACAACCGCACGGTGACATTTTTATTGCCTGAGCTGCCAGTTAAATAGCGGCTATCTGCGCGGCCGTGCATTCCCGCTGGCATACCGGCTACAACTGCTGCCCAAGCCCCAGCTGCGTTGACAACGCTGCGTCTCGCTAGCTTGTAGCCGCTGAGCCTACCAGTCCACCAGGCTCAAGCCTACGCTCAGCACGGTGCGGCGCCGGTTGTAGTCCAGCAGGCTGTCACCGTAGCCATTAAACAGCTGAACGTGGTAGCGCAAACCCGAATAGCTGGGGGACGACCGGGGCGCTAGCAACCAGTCCACGCGGGCCGAGCCTTTGGCCTGACTGCGCAGTGAATGCTTGACGGACACGCCCAGCGAGTTGCGCGGGTTGATGTGCCACAGGCCGGAGAACTCGCCGCGGCCAATCAGGTCGTCGATGCCGGGGTTGTCGTCGTCCGGTGCCAGTTCCCGAAAACGCCGCCATACCTTGGCCTGCAAAAGCAAGTGCGAGCTGGGCCCAAGCGACTTTTCTGCCGCACCCAACACATAAGCGCGGTTCCAGCTGCGCGACAGCGGCAGCGCTTGGCCGTTGGACTGGTGCACCACACCGGCGCCGCTCAGGCGGTAGTTCCAGCCGCCGGGCAGGCCAATTTGGTGCGGATAGATGTAGATCGCTTCGGGCTCAAAGTCAGTGCTGCGAAACGGGCGCGACAAACTTTTGTTGAACACCTGCCAGTAACTTTTTTGGCTGTAGGCAAACCACAGCGAGTCGTGGTCGCTTTCCATGTCGCCATCGCTTTTGAGCAGGCCCTTGGCGATTTTGGTGCGTACTGACAACTCAATCTTGGCATCGGTGCGGCTGTAGGGCTGCGACACCGTGGGGTTGTTGAGCGGGTTGTCCGATGTGGGCCACTGGTTGACGGTGTTGCCGGTGGCTACGGCAAGCGACAGCGGCCGGAAGCCGCGTGGGGTGAAGGTGTCGCAGTCTGTGCCGCGCTGCAGCTCCCAAAACCGCGACAACTCGGAGTATTTGAGGTTTTTGCAGCCAATCGGCTGGCCGTCCGGTGCCTCGGTGTTGACGGCGGGCAGCAGCAACACCGGCGCAGCGGGCATGCCGGTCGCTGGGTTGGCGGCAGCCACTGTCAAGGTGGGGCCGGCCTGTGCATCAGCCCAGGTCTGAAAGCACGCCAGTTGTGCCGCCGGGTCAGCTTTTTGGGCCTGACACCCTTGCCAGCCTTGCGCTGGGGCGCGCATTGGTGTGTCCAGCGCCGTTGTGGCAGTGCCTTGGCCGTGCACCAGTGGCGACAGCGCGGCCAGCAGCGCGGCAAATACGGTGGCGGGGTGCAGGCGGCGGGCAGCCGAGGCGTTGGGCGTAGGCGGGTGTTGTTTCATCACAAAGGTCAGTTCCGGTCAGTTCAGGTCAAGTCGGCCCAAGGCGGCGCAGCGATGGTTTGGGGTTAACTGGTGGGTCAGCGCCTGTGGTGCCTGCGTCAGCTTTGAAGCGTAGGCCCAAGGGGTGCAGGCTTCAGATTCGCTTTTTCATCGTAAAGGGCACGCCGGGCGCGTCGTCTTGCGTCATGTCTTTCCACAACCCAGCGAACTCCATGCCGCACGAGCCCGCCACCATGTCTGCATTCCAGGTGGCGGTAATGCGGATGTTGTCTGCGGACTCGTCGAGCAGCAGCAAACCGCTGTCAAGGTCGCCAGCGAGCACTGCTCGCATCAGCGCCGGGGCTGCTCCAGCGCGGCTGACGGTACCGGCCAGGCTTTCTGAAAACTCGGCGTGGCCTTGCAACACCAGGGTGGCCGCTGCAGGCAGCCCAGCTGGCGGTTGGCTGTAGTGCACCAGCCAGGTGCCGTACAGCTCGGGCGCAGTCATGGACTCGGCAGGCAAACAGGCTAGCACTGCCTGCTGCAATGCTGTGGTCGCAGTTTTAGGCAGATTTTGACCTCTGGCCGTTACGATAAATGCCTGAGTAGCTATCAATAAAATAGCGACTGAAAAAGCGCGAAGTGTCATTGTGGGCGGGCACGCTGAAGGGTTGGGGCGCGCATGGCGGCCGACCCCCAAAGTGTCGCATTAGTTCATCTCACCAGCGCAGCGCATTGCGGCTCCAGCGCGGGCCTTGCGGCCCGGCTCTGCTTGAGCCGAGCTGGTGAAGTAAAAAACTGTTTTTCTGCTTGCCCCGCCCAAGTTGACTGCGCGGGTTGACGGGTTTTCCCCGCCGGGCCGGCTTCAACCGGTGCAAAGCAAACGCTGGCTGAACACGTCAGCCGGCCCAATCAGCGGGCCTAGTCAAGAGGTGTCGTCGTCCTGTGCCGGTGTGCGGTTGAGCAGGCCAGCAGTGATGGCGTTTTTAATCAGCTGCTTTTCATAGTGGCGGTTGCGTCGGCCTTTTTTAGCGCCTGAGCGTTTGCCGTTGCGCTTGTCCACCACGATGCTGGCGAGCTGGCTCAAATCATTCGCGTCGCCGATGGCGTTGGGCGCGGTGCGTTTACCCATAACTAACCCCAGCGTGAGCTGCTCAGCCCAGCCAGCTGGCGTTGTGCATGATTTCGTCAAAAAAGCTGCGCAGTGTGGTCGGGCTCATGGTGTAAGGATCAAAGCTGGCGCTGCGGGAGTACTTCAGGTAGATGGCCCGGTTGGACTCCAGTGACGACAGTGAGCCCATGGACCATTCGGTAAATTTGCGCGAAGCAATTTCGGCAAAGTCCAAAATCGCGGGGTCGCGGTGGCGCGGGTCGAGCAAGATGCGGTGGTACAGCGCATTGACAGCGGTGCGGTCGCCTTCGAGCTGCTGCAGAAAAATGCCGTTTGTCAGGCATAGCGCACCGGTAACGCCCACCCGCGTGTTGTTGCGCTGGGAGGCAGCCAGGATCGCTGGCAAATCTTCGGGCACCAGCGTCTTGGAGGTGCGGCTGGCATAAGTCAATTGAATAAGCATGGTGCAGTGAAATCAAAAGCCGCGAGTGTGCCAGCGGCCCGGCTGCTTCGCCGCGTGAGGGGGTATTGCGGTGGCCGTTCACTGCGGTGGCTGGCGTGCCGCTGCCGCAGCGGCCTTGGACGCGGCGGACTTTTTTGCAAACTCGGCCCGCAGCGCCTTGAGCTTTTCGCGCGGGTCTTCGCGCACGCTGGCCTGGTCCAAGCCCATCTCGGCAATAAAGCGGCTGGCGGTGCCGGCAATCGTGTCGCGGTTTTTCTTGCGGCGGCGCAGCCAGCTCACGGCCAGCGTGCGCTGGGCGCGGGTAATGCCCACGTACATCAGGCGGCGCTCTTCTTGCAGGCGCAACGCCAAGCGGTCAGCTTTGTCGGCGTTGTTGTCGCCATTGCCGCTGTGGCCATCGTTGTCGTCCAGCTTGAAGGGCAGCAGCCCCTCGTTGACCCCGGCCAGCACCACATGGGGCCACTCCAGGCCCTTGGCCGCATGCAAAGTCGACAGCGTCACCACATTTTGGTCGCCCTCCTTGCCTTGCAGGGTGGACAGCAGCGCAATGGTTTGCACCACCTCCAGCATGGTTTTGGTTTGGGCGTTGCCTGTGGCGGCGCCAGCGTCGTCAATTTGCCCGCCGCAGCGCTGGGCCATCCAGTCGCAAAAATCCATCACATTGCTCCAACGGGCAGCGGCGACTTTTTCACTGTCCTCGCCGTCGTACAGGTGCTTTTCGTAGCCGATGTCTTTGAGCCAGTCGATTAAAAAAGTGCGTGCATCCTGTGCGCCTAGGGTGCGCTTGGCTCGGCCTTCTAGGTCGCTAAGGAAGCGGCCAAACTCCTGTAGCGAGCCGTGCGCTTTGGCCGGCAGCGCCGCGCCCAGCGAATGGCTGAACAGCGCCTCAAACAGGCTGCTGTTGGCTTGCGCGGCAAACGCACCGAGCGCGCCCAGAGTGGTGTGGCCAACACCGCGTTTCGGCGTGGTGATGGCGCGCAAAAACGCTGGGTCGTCGTCGTTGTTGACCAGCAGCCGCAGCCAGGCGCACAGGTCCTTGATCTCGGCGCGGTCAAAAAAGCTTTGGCCGCCGGACACCTTGTAAGGTATGAGGGCGCGGCGAAAAGCTTTCTCAAACGGCTTGGCCATATGGTTGGCTCGGTACAGCACGCAAAAGTCGCCCCATTCACGGTATTGGCCACCGTCGGCTTGCAAACTGCCTTCAGCGCGCAGGCTCTGAATGCGCGCGACCACCCGGTCAGCCTCGTGCTCTTCGCTGTCGCAATCAACCACCCGCACCGGCTCGCCTTCACCCAGTTCGCTGAAGAGCGTTTTTGGGAACAGCTTGGGGTTCGGGCCAATGACGTTGTTGGCCGCCCGCAAGATGGCGCTGGTTGAGCGGTAGTTTTGTTCCAGCTTGACTACTTTGAGGCTCGCAAAGTCCTGTGGCAAGCGTTTGAGGTTCTCTAGCGTGGCGCCGCGCCAGCCGTAAATCGACTGGTCGTCGTCGCCCACAGCCGTGAAGCGCCCGCCGCCTTCTTCAGGACGGCCGACCAGCAGTTTGAGCACTTCGTACTGTGTTGCGTTGGTGTCTTGGTACTCGTCGACCAGCACATGGCCTAGCGCGGCTTGCCACTTGGTGCGCACCGCGTCGTGCTCACGCAGCAGTTTGAGCGGCATGCCGATCAGGTCGTCAAAGTCAACGCTTTGGTAGGCGCTCAAGCGTTCTTCGTAGCGTCCCATGACCTGGGCGATCAGCCGGTCTTCGTCGCTGGCTGCCACGGCTTGTGCGCCGGCAGCGTTCAGGCCCGCGCTTTTCCAGGCACTGATAGTCCATTGCCACTGCCGTGCGGTAGCCGAGTCGGTGCCACCGCCAGCGTCCTTGAGGATGCTGGTGACGTCGTCGTTGTCCAGAATCGAGAACTGCTTTTTCAGCCCCAGCGCCGCACCGTCTTGCCGCAGCATGCGCACACCCAGCGC
This sequence comes from Polaromonas sp., assembly GCA_043763445.1. Taxonomy (GTDB): domain Bacteria; phylum Pseudomonadota; class Gammaproteobacteria; order Burkholderiales; family Burkholderiaceae_C; genus Polaromonas. Next base: position 598 of record JAYULP010000468.1, on the reverse strand, counting down.
GTGGAAGGTACAAATCAGCACGCTCCTGGCTGATTTGCCGATCAGCGCTTTGGCGCGTTCACGCATTTCGGCAGCGGCCTTGTTGGTGAAAGTGATGGCCGCAATCTGTTCGCCCTTGAGGCCCGACTGAATCAGTCGCCCGATCTTGTGGGTAATTACCCGTGTCTTGCCCGAGCCTGCACCCGCTAGCACCAGGCAAGGCCCGTGCAGGTAGTTAACAGCTTCTTGTTGGGCAAGGTTCAGGCCGGCTGCCAAGGCGTCGGACATGCGGTTATTTCCTTCGAAAATGGGTTTTGGCGGGGTAGCGGTAGCGGTAGCGTTCAACATCTACCAAGGTAGGCTGTCGCCCTGGCAACAAGACTTTGCTTGCAAAAGCCTTGCAGCTGTCTGTGTGTTGAGCCAGTAGGCCAGATAACTGACCATTTTTTCGTCGCTGAGTTGTAAGCCACAACACTCGGTTAGCCCAAGTGATTCGGCTGGGTAAAGCAAGAAAAGGTATTTTCGCTCTTTCAGCGCTTGTCGATGGGTCTGTTTTTTCAGCGCGGGCTTTGACAAATTCCGCCCAACGGCAAGCGGCAAGCGGCAAGCGGGCACTTTA
>JAYULP010000467.1:0-2971 GCA_043763445.1 Polaromonas sp. | reverse complement strand
TAGCCTGCACCTTGCGCCGCCGATGCACTGGCGCCCTGCGCCATGAGTCACGCGCTGCTGGGGGCTCACCACAGCGGCGTAGCGGCTGGGCTGAGTGCCGCGCTACGGCCGCACGCACAGCGCGGCGCGGCTGAGTTGCGAGCGCCTCGCAGTTGCCAGCGCGGCCGGCGTGCTGGCCCCCGCGGTGTTGCACCGGCTGGCGGGCTGTTTGGGCACACCGATGTACCAGCGAGCGAGTCAGTCACCGTGGCTGAGCCGCGCGCGGGCATGACGCAGGTAGCGCAGGCTGACATTGCTGCTTGGCCTGAGACTGCCTTGCCCTACCAAACTGCGGTGATGATGTTTGAGCTGCCCCGGCAAGCCAACAAGCTCGAACGTGCACTTGTCACTCCCACCACAGCGCTGCAACCGGCCCTGGCGGCCGGGTTGCAGCGCTGCGGTGTTCTCACGCTGATGGCGGTGGTGCCTCACGCCCTTGGCTCGACACCAGACAGGCTCAAACAGGCACTAGCCGCTCTTGACGAGCAAGCGGTGGCTTTCCTGGGCTTTGAGTGCATTTTGCTGGTTTGCGCAGCGGCGCTACCCGTGCAAGTAGGCAGTGCCAATGTGCTGCAAAAGCTGGCACAGTCGATGCTTTCAATTTCAAGTTACCAGATGCCGGCCAATACCCGGCTGGCCCAGCCAACACGGTTGGCCGAATTCATAGCGCCAGCGCCGCGGGTGTTGCCGCCAAGTCCGCCCGCAGCAGCTGCTGACGTGCTGCACAGCGCCAGTCCCCGCAAACGTGCGCCAAGCCAGCCCGGACCCTTCAGCCCGCCGAGCGCGCCGACGGCGCAGGGGGTGCACAACTGGCTTTTCAACCAACAACTCCTGACCTTGACGGTGCCCGCGCCGCAGGTCTGACTCTACCGAGGCCTCATGCAAAAAAACAAAATTCTCCCAGCTGATGCTGGCTCTGCCGATGACATCGAAGCCTCGTTTTACGAGGCGCTGCAAAGAGGCGATATCGACAAGCTCATGGCCTGTTGGGCCGACGAGGACGACATCGTTTGCGTCCATCCGGGCGGCGCACGCGGCATCGGTGCGGTGTCAATTCGCAGCACCTTCGAGCTGATGTTTGCCCACGGCAGTATCCGCGCATCGGCCGAGAAAGTGCGCAAAGTCCAGGCCATGAGCGCCAGCGTTCACAGCGTGCTGCAACGCGTTGAAGTGCTGACCGAGGACGGCCCCCGCCACGCCTATGTGATCGCTACCAACGTCTACCACAAGACGGCGCAAGGCTGGCGCATGGTGGCGCACCACGCCAGCCCCGGCACGCCTAGCGAAATGCAGGAACTGGCGGACACCCCCCTCGTGCTGCATTAACCACCATGGACACGCTGAACTATCGCGCGCCGTGGTGGCTGCCTGGCGGTAACTTGCAAACCATCTGGGCGGCGGTTAAAGCCGTGCGGTTTGTGGGCGACAAACCCACCTTCACCCGGGCGCGTTGGACCACGCCAGACCACGACTTCATCGACGTCGATACGCTGGTGCCGGCGGCGCCGCTGCCAGTATCGACGGCGGGCCGGATGCAAAACAACGCCAAGTCAGCGCCACCACTGCTGGTGGTGTTTCATGGGCTGGAGGGCTCGTCTGCCAGCCACTACGCCGAAGCATTTGCCGGCGTGGCTCGCCAGCGCGGCTGGGGCTGCGCTGTGCCGCACTTTCGGGGCTGCTCCGGGGAGATCAACCTTGCGCCGCGCGCTTACCATTCAGGCGACTTTGAGGAAATCGACTGGATCCTCAAGCGCTTTGCGGCGCAGCACGCGGGGCCGTTGGTCGCCGTGGGAATCTCACTGGGTGGCAATGCGTTAATGCGTTGGGCCGCTGAGTCAGGTGCCCAAGCCCATGCCGTGGTGGCGGCGGTTGCATCGGTGTGCTCGCCGCTGGACTTGGCAGCCAGCGGCTGGGCCATTGGCCGGGGCTTTAACCGGCTGGTCTACACCCGCATGTTTTTGAAGTCGATGGTGCCAAAAGCGCTGCAAAAACTGGAACAGCACCCGGGTCTTTTTGACCGGGATCGGCTGCTGGCAGCGCGCGACCTTTATACGTTTGACAATATTTTTACTGCGCCAGTGCATGGCTTCAAAGACACTGACGACTACTGGTTGCGTGCATCCGCTAAACCGCATCTGCACCGCATTGCCGTGCCTGCGCTGGTGCTTAACGCACACAACGACCCTTTCATTCCGGCCAGCAGCTTGCCGCGCGCTGACAGCGTGGGCCCACACGTTGCCTTGTGGCAGCCTGCTGAGGGCGGGCATGTCGGCTTTCCTGCAGCGCCTCGGCAGGGCCTAGGCGCACATGTTTGTCAAATGCCGCAGGCTGTCACAGGCTTTTTAGCAGCGCAGCTTTAGCAGCAAAGCGGCGAGTTCCAAGGAGATTTTTTATGGACGACATTGTCAGGCAAGCGATGGCCAAATGGCCCAATGTTCCCGACTGCTTCGGCTGGCTGGCGCTGGACGCCCGGGGCGACTGGTACCTGCGAGACGACTTCGCGCAGGCGGCAGGCCCGTTTGCGGCAGCCGAGTTTTCAGCCCAGCCATTAGCGCCTTCAGAGCCCGCCCGGCGGGTGGTGGCCAAGGGTTCCCGTTTGCTGCACGACAAGCTGGTTAACTTTATCGCCCGCAATTACCAGGCAGATGCAATTGGGCAGTGGTTTTTTCAAAACGGACCACAGCGCGTGTATGTTGAGCTAGAGGCGACCCCGCTGGTTTGGCGCGTTGCGCTGGCCCCCCAGTTTGAGCTCACATCCCACACTGGCATCATGGCACTGGCGCAGGCCGCTTTTCTTGACGAGCAAGGCTGCTTGTATCTGCTTACTGATTTGGGCTTCGGGCTGGTGCATTCCTTGGACATGACCCACGCCGCCGATGCTATTGAAGGCGGCCACTGGCAGCCCGAAGACGTGTTGGCAGCGCAGTTACCG
>JAYULP010000466.1:0-2979 GCA_043763445.1 Polaromonas sp. | reverse complement strand
GGATGCAGCTCAACAGTTTGTTGCTAATTTCGGGCGCCTTCGCCGGCTTTCGGCGCAGCGCGCTGCTGGAGGTAGGCGGCTTTGATGCCGATTGCCTGGTCGAGGACTACGAGTTGATTCACCGTTTGCGGCGTTTTGGCGCGCTAAGCGGGCGTGACTGGACGACCCGGGTGTTGGGCCGCGCCCGCGCCCGCACAGAAGCGCCCAGCACAGTGAGCGCGTTTTTGCGACAGCGTCGGCGCTGGTTTGGCGGCTTTCTACAAACTCAGTACTGGTACCGTGACATGGTGGGCGACCGCCGCTACGGCTGGCTTGGGCTGGCCATGTTGCCGGTCAAAGCCGTGGACACACTGCAACCCTTGTATGGTTTGAGCGCTTTTTTCCTGTTGTTGTACTACCTTTTCAGTGGCGCGCGTGGGGTGTTAGGACCTATTGGCTTGGTTATCGGCGGCAAGGTTGTTGTGGACCTGGTGTTTCACTTGTGGTCGGTGTATTTGTACCGCCGATGGGCTCAAAGTGAGGTCGGCCACGACCTGCTGGCACACCCTAAAACGCAAGCCAGCTTTGGCTTGGCGCTGCTGGCTGCGCTGGTTGAGCCTTTTACGTTTCAGCTGTTACGCCACCTTGGCGCGGCATGGGGCTGGCTCTACTTTTTAACTGGTGCGCGTGTCTGGGGTGAGCAAAGCCGGGGCGGCTTGCAGCCGCCAGCGGGTTGAATGCGCAGCAACGGCATTTCGGCGCGCGCTCGGCGGGCTGTGTTGGCGCGGCTGCTGAGCAAGTGTTACTTCTTGTCCGGCAATTCAATTTTGACTTCCAGCACATCGAGGTTGCCATCGCGCTCGAGGTTGACCTTAATGTCGTCAGGATCAATTTGGACGTACTTTGAAATGACAGCGATCAAATCACGTTGCAGCGCTTGTAAGTAGTCCGGCTCGTGGCCGCTGCGGCCCGAACGCTCGTGCGCCAAGATGATTTGCAGCCGCTCTTTGGCGACATTGGCAGTTTTTTTCTCTTCGCCTAGAAAAAAGGACAGGAATGAGCTCATAGCGATTTATTTCCCACCAAACATGCGCTGGAAAAACCCCGGCTTGTGTGCATCAATAAAGCGCAGCGGTTTATCCACATCACCCAAAAAGCGGTCGATGACGTCCTTGTAGGCCTCGGACACGTCGCTGCCCACCATATGCACTGCAGGCACGCCTTGGTTGGAGGCCTGCAGCACCGCTTCAGACTCAGGAATCACGCCAATCAGCTTGATACGCAAAATGTCTTTTATGTCGTCAAGCGACAGCATTTGCCCCTGATCGACACGGCTGGGGTTGTAGCGGGTGATCAGCAGGTGTTCCTTGATTGGCTCACCGCCGACGATGGCGCGCTTGGTTTTGCTAGCCAACATGCCTAATATGCGGTCCGAGTCGCGCACACTGGACACCTCTGGGTTAGTCACTACCAGCGCTTCGTCGGCGAAGTGCATGGCCATCAGCGCGCCGGTCTCGATGCCCGCTGGCGAATCGCAAACGATGTATTTAAAGTCCATGCCGGCTAACGCTTTGAGGATTTTTTCGACACCGTCAACCGTTAACGCATCTTTGTCACGCGTTTGTGACGCTGCCAGCACATACAGGTTGTTGCACTGCTTGTCTTTAATCAGCGCTTGGTTGAGTGTGGCTTCGCCCTGAATGACGTTGATCAGGTCATACACCACCCGGCGCTCGCAGCCCATGATCAGGTCCAAGTTGCGCAAGCCCACGTCAAAGTCAATCACGGCAGTTTTATGTCCGCGCAACGCTAGGCCCGCGGCAAAGCTGGCGCTGGTGGTGGTTTTACCCACGCCGCCCTTGCCTGAAGTGACCACAATGATTTTTGCCATGAGATACGTGTCCTTTTAAATCAATATGTGAGCTCAAGAAGTGTGCCGCTAGCGGCAAGCACGCTGAGTGCCTAGCCGCTGAGCGCGTCCATCACCAATTTATCACCCTCGCCAGCGGTGACCAGCCGCACTTGGCATGGTTTGCCCTGTATGCCGGCGGGCAGTGGGGTGTCGCTGGTGCGGTAAACGCCGGCAATACTGAGCAGTTCAGCGTCAAGCGCCAGTGAAAATATGCGGGCCTCCAAATTGCCGCGCGCCCCGGCAATAGCCTTGCCGCGCAGCGGCGCATAGACATGAATGCTGCCATCGGCAATTACCTCGGCCCCAGCGTTGACCATCGCTAACACGACCAAGTCACGGCCACGCGCGTACACCTGCTGGCCCGAACGCAGCGGCTTGTCAATTACCAGCGCGCCAAGCGCCGCGTTAACCGCGCTGGCCTGCAGTGCGGCAAAAGCTGGCGGCTGCTGACCCGGCGCTTCGGCGCAAGGCACCGCTTGGACTTTTGGGTGTACCAACAAGGCGTCGCGCGCGCAAACTAGTCCGGCGGCCTGAGCCGCGGCGGCGTGGGCAGTGCTGGCACCTTTGAACGCAATAGGCGCGAGCCGGTACTGGCGCAGCAGGTGCAGCAAGGCGGTGAAGTCAATAGCCGCACCTGCATCAGCCGAATTGTTCAGCGGCGACAGGTCAATGACCAGTGGATCTTTTTCAAAAAAATCGGGAATATCACCGAAACGCTGAGCCATGCCGTGCGCCAGTGCGACCAGGTCGGGCGACCTCAGCAGCAGCGCTACCAACGGCAAGCTGGCGCTCTTGATTTCAAACGAGGCGGTTGACTTGGCGGGGTTGGCAGCAGTCATAGCAAGCATGATTATGGGCCAGCGGGCCTATAGTTTTGTGGCGGTGTTGCGGTGCATGCTGCAAGCGTCACCAACCGCTTGAGGGCAGCGCGAGGACACCAAAACGCTGTGCAGTGAGGTACTGGGTGCAATATGTAAACCCCTGTAAGTGCGCTTGGGCGTATAAGAATGGCCTGCATAACGCTGTGTAGTTTGTGGCCGTGCGCGCTACACGGTGACTTGGCGTGTTACTTTTGTAGCTTATTGCCG
>JAYULP010000465.1:0-2983 GCA_043763445.1 Polaromonas sp. | reverse complement strand
CGGCGCCATAGCCGCGGGCGCGGGCTTCCAATGTGTCAGCGAACAGTTTGCGCACCGTGTCCCAAAAGCCAATGTAGGTAGCGGGGCAACTGCGCGGCGTTTTGCCAATCGGCGTTTGGTCGACTTCGAGCACCCGGTCCACAACGCGGTAGCCAGTGATGTGGGTGCAGCCGAGCCACGCAGGATGCTGGCCGGCGTCGTCTGCGTCGCGGCCGGCCTTGGTGGAGCGCTGCGCCACAGCTGCGGCGACGTTGGTCAGCAGCACGTCACGCGCCAGGCTCGATTTGCCCGAGCCTGACACGCCAGTCACCGCCACCAGACGGTGCAGCGGAACCTCAACTGACACCGCTTTCAGATTGTGCAGGTGGGCACCCGCGACCGCGAGCCAGGACGTGACCGGGTTAACCGCCGCAGGGGCCGCATTGTGGGCTGTGCTGGCTGCGGCCGCTTGCGCTTTGAGCCGGGCAGACTTAAGGGCCGCTTGTTTAGCCTTGCTCAACGGTTTGGCAGGCTCGCCCTGCCCTGCAACCACTGCCAGCTGGACACGCGGTGATTCGGGGGCGCCATGCTGCGTTTGACGACGCGGATGTAGCGGGTGAATCAGCGGATTGGCCAGGTAGCGCCCGGTCAGTGACGCGGGTGTAGCCGACAACTGGGCCACTGTGCCCTGCGCTACCAGCCGTCCGCCACGTTTGCCCGCGCCGGGGCCGATGTCGATGATGTTGTCGGCGCGGCGAATCGTGTCTTCATCGTGTTCCACCACCACCAGCGTGTTGCCACGGTCGCTGAGCTTGCCCAGGGCACGCAGCAAAATCTGGTTGTCGCGCGGGTGCAGGCCAATCGTCGGCTCGTCCAGCACATAGCACACGCCCTGCAGGTTGCTGCCCAGCTGCGCCGCTAAGCGAATGCGTTGCGCCTCCCCACCCGACAGCGTGGGCGCGCCCCGGTCCAGCGTCAGGTAGCCCAGGCCCACATCTTGTAGAAACTCTAGGCGCGACTTGATTTCGGGGATCAAGTCGCGGGCGACGCCGGCTTCCCGGCCAGTGAGTTTGAGCGTCTCGAGCCAAGCCCGAATGTCGGTGACCGACAGGCGTGCAATGTCGGCAATGCCCACCCCCAAAAACTGCACCGCGCGGGCCTGCTTGTTCAAACGCGCACCGCCGCAACCGGGGCAGACCACGTCCAGCACATCGTCCACTTCGGGCTCAGCAAAACTTTGTTCGCGGCCTTTATTGGCATCGTCCTGCACCGAGTCATCAAACACCTTGCGCTGGTCTTTGGTGAGCTTGACCCCGGTGCCCACACAGTCGGGGCACCAGCCGTGCTTGCTGTTGTAGCTGAACAAACGCGGGTCCAGCTCAGGGTATGAGGTACTGCACACCGGGCAAGCCCGCTTGGTAGAAAACACCGCCAGCTTGCCTACCAGTTTGGTCGAGCTGCCGCCGGCCATGGCGCCTGCCAGCGCGTCGAGCGGCGCCAACACATGCACCACGCCTTTGCCGTGCTGCAGCGCGCTGGCCAGCAGCGCCCGCAGCTCGGCCTCGTTGTTCGGCGTGACCAGCACGTCGCCCACCGGCAGCTCGACGGTGTGCTCCTTAAAGCGGTCAATACGCGGGAAGTTGGTGGTGGGCAAAAAATCACCGTCAACACGCAAGTGCGTGTAGCCGCGTGGGCGCGCCCAGTCAGCCAGCTCGGTGTAGACGCCCTTACGGGCAATCACCAAAGGCGCAAGCAAACCGATGTGCTGGCCCCGAAAAGTTTTGAGCAGTTGCGCGGCGATGCTCTGCGGGCTTTGCGGCACCACCGCCGCATCGTCTTTGGTGCAGTGCTGCACGCCCAGCTTGACATACAGCAAACGCAAAAAGTGCCAGACCTCAGTGGTGGTGCCCACCGTAGACTTGCGCCCGCCGCGTGACAGTCGCTGCTCAATGGCCACAGTGGGCGGAATGCCGTAAACCGCGTCTACCTCAGGCCGCCCAGCGGGCTGCACGATGGAGCGGGCATAGGCATTGAGCGACTCCAGGTAACGGCGCTGGCCCTCGTTGAACAAAATGTCAAAAGCCAGTGTGGACTTGCCCGAGCCGGAAACCCCGGTCACGACGTTGAACGTGCCGCGTGGAATGTTGACCGACAGGCTTTTGAGGTTGTTTTCCTTGGCATTGACGATCTGAATGTCATTGGAGAACATGGGCCGTGTTTTCCACAATTTTGGGCGTGCTTCTGCCACGCCGTGGATCTGCCCCATCAAGGCTTCATACTCGCGCAGCGCTTTCGCGGTGTGCGACGTCGGATGCTCACGGAGCTGCTCGGGCGTGCCTTCGGCCACCAGCGAGCCCCCCGCATCGCCGCCTTCAGGACCGAGGTCAACTAGCCAGTCCGCTGCCCGGATCACGTCCAGGTTGTGCTCAATGATGATGAGCGAATGGCCAGCTTCGAGCAGCTTGCGCAACGCCCGCATGAGCTTGGCAATGTCGTCAAAATGCAGCCCGGTGGTGGGCTCGTCAAACAAAAACAGCGTGCCTCGGCTTGGGTATTTGAGTGCCAGCGCTTGCGTTCGGGCACTTTTGGTCTGGCTCAATGACTTGCTAGCTTCGGCTAAAAACCCCGCCAGCTTTAAGCGCTGCGCCTCGCCGCCGGACAGCGTGGGAACTGGCTGACCCAGCTTGACGTACTCCAGCCCCACATCGACGATGGGCTGCAGCGCACGCACCACGCCGGAGTCTTGCGCAAACAGCTGCACTGCCTCGCTGACGGTCAGCTCCAGCACGTCCGCCACATTGAGCAGCTGCGGGTGCAGCTGGCCAACCGGTTTGCGCTCGATGGTGATCTCCAGAATTTCGGCGCGATAGCGTTTGCCATCGCAGTCAGGGCAGCGCAGGTAAACGTCACTTAAAAACTGCATTTCGACATGCTCAAAGCCCGAGCCGCCGCAGGTCGGGCAGCGCCCATCGCCGCTGTTAAAGCTGAATTTTGAGGCGGTGTA
>JAYULP010000464.1:0-1108 GCA_043763445.1 Polaromonas sp. | reverse complement strand
AGGAAAAGGGCTATGCCACCACGCTGGCGCTGGCCGCGGTTGACGCCTTTGGCCTGCGCGACGAAGCCTTGGTACAAACCATTGCCCGCAGCCAGTTTCCACCGGGCGTCAAGGTAGGGGGCCAGCTAGAGGGCCGCAGTGCTGATGGGGCAGCGCACGTTTTCAATGTGCTGAAGGTCAAGGGCAACACCGTCATACTTGACGCCAACCACCCACTGGCCGGCAAGGCCTTGCGTTTTTCGATCAAAGTCACCGACGTTCGGGCCGCCACGCAAGACGAGATCAACCACCGCCATGTGCATGGCGAGCACGGCCACCAGCATTGAGCCCAGCGGCGGCGCGAATGGGCGCGGCGAACATCGGCAGGCCCAGTAAAAGCCACAGCCACCGCCAAGCGCGCGTTAATGTCGGCAATAGCCTACGCAGCGCCACGCCTGCAGCCCACTGTGCGCAGCGCTCGACGCACCTACCATTTGGCAGTTGGCAGTTGGCGGAGGGCACCATGGCAATCAAGGCATATCTCGTAGAAGACCATCCAGACATTCGCGTCACACTGATTGACGGCATGGAGTCGGTCATTCCTGTGACTTTTGTTGGCCAAGCGAGCAACGAGCATGACGCTTTGCGTTGGTTGTCGGCGCACCACAGCGAGTGGGATGTGCTGATAGTGGATTTATTTCTGGGCAAAGGCGCTGGCTCGGGGTTTGGTGTTTTGCAGGGTTGCCAGCAGCGCCTGCCCGCACAAAAAGTGGTGGTGTTGACCAGCTACGTCGATGAGCAGTTGCTCAGTTATTGCCAATTTCTGGGCGCCGACGCCGTGTTTGACAAAAATGACCAAATCGAAATGATGGTGACCTACTGCCTAGACCACGAGGAGGACTTACGCCGCCAGCCGCCACAGCAGGGGCAACGCACGCTTGCTGCTTTGCCTCTGCTGTGGCCGCGCCGCAAAGCGTTGCTGCGTGCCCCACAGGCCTTGCCAGCGCCGCACGCGTTGGTGCCCTGGCAGCGCTGAGCTCAACCGGCGAGCAAGCTGAACAAGCCGTTGGTGCAGCGGCTTGTTCAAACGGCGAAGTCACCTGAGCAGGTCAGAGTCCGCCCGGCACAA
>JAYULP010000463.1:0-7468 GCA_043763445.1 Polaromonas sp. | reverse complement strand
TGGCTTCGCGCAGGACCGTCAGGGTGACGCCAAAGCCGGTGAAAGCAAAAACGCCATGTGCCTCGGTTGTCACGGCATCACCGGCTACCAAGCGTCGTTTCCCGAGGTCTATAAGGTGCCGATGATTTCGGGTCAAAGCGCCAAATACATCGTCAGCGCGCTGAATGCTTACAAAAAAGGCGAGCGTAAGCACCCCAGCATGCGCGGCATTGCCGAGGCCCTGAGTGACCAAGATATGGCGGACCTGGCGGCTTACTACAGCACCAATGGTGTGGTGCCGGGCGCCGAACTGCCGGCCAAGCCAGCCAAACAAGCCAGCGCTGAGGTGCAAGCATTGCTGGGTAAAGCCAATTGCGCGTCCTGCCACGGTGCCAACTTTGCCAAGCCAATTGACCCGTCATACCCCAAGCTTGCCGGCCAGCACGCGGACTATCTGTATGTGGCGTTGAAGGCTTATAAAACCGACAACAACCCCAAGGTGGGTCGTGGCAACGTCATCATGGCGGGCATGGCGAAGCAGTACACCAATGCTGAGCTCAAAGTGCTGGCCAGCTACTTGTCCAGCGTGCAAGGCGACTTAAAAACAGTAGAGTCCAAAAAGTGGCGCTGAGCGGCATGTTTGGGTGCAGCGACCGCGTGCCCACCGCTAAAAAAAGCCGCTAACTCAGCGGCTTTTTTTGTCGCAGCGTCGGCGCTGTTACCCGCTCAACCGCGTGTGGCGCGGCGCTGTACGCAGTCAATGTAGTTGGCCCCATCTGGCGGGCGAGCAGCGCGCTGACTCTCCCACACCATTTGCCCCAAACAGTCCATGGTTTCGTGGTGCGCGTCGTGCAGCGAGTCGCGCTTGGCGGTCAATAGCTCGACGGCTTGCCGAATTCCGCGCGGCTGGTCAATCGAGCACTGCTCACTGATCGACAGGTGCATTGACAGGTGCAGGAACGGGTTGGTGCGCCCGCCTTCAACGTCATACATTTTTTCGAGCGCGGCGTCCGCATCGGCAAAATCCGCATCGTATTCAGGGTGTTCAGCCATCCACTGGCTTGCTATTATTTCAATAGCTTCCAACGGTTTATTTGTGCGGGCCTTAGCATGAACGGAACAGAAAAATAGCCGAACGTCGGCTTGGGAGGGCGTAAACATCTCAAAAGCGTACCACTTAACTTGGCGTTGGGCACCACGGCTTGTGCCTTAGCCAATGCCACACTCGCCGACAAAACGAGCGACCTGAGCCCAGTGGGGCTTGGGCGACTGACAGGACTGCTTATGGCGCTTAGAACCAATGGCGAGTCTTTGTCCGCGCAAAGCAGCTGCGCTGAACCCACTGCGGCCATGACCTCATAGGCCTTTGCTTGTGACGCGACTCGTACCCCTTTTGGGCGCTGCGGTGGCGCGCTGAGCGGGGTGCGCGTCGACGTCCCTGCGGCCTTTGCGCGTCGGGCGTTAGTGGCGCGCAACCCAGCCGTGGATTGGCAGACGGTGACTGATGTGATTGTGGGTTGCGCTTGCCAAGCGGCGCAAGACAAGCGCAACGCGGCGTGCATGGCGCTGCTGCTAGCCGGGCCGCCAACAAAGACGTGCCGGGTGCCGCCCTACACCGCTTGTGTGGCTCGGGCCTGGAGGCGGTCGGCGCCGCAGCGCGGGCTAGTCGCTCGGGCGAGGCGAGCCTGATGATTGCGGGCGGCGTGGACGGCATGAGCTACGCTAAGCCAAGCGCCCTTGGTTATGCCTAAAGCTAAAACCGCTTTTGCGCGCGCCAAGGCGGTGTACGACACCACCCTGAGCTGGCGCTTTAGCAACAAATTGATGAAGCGCCAGTACGGCGTTGACGCCAGGCCAGAGACTGCCGCGAACGTCGCGGGTGACTACCACTTCAGCCGTGATGACCAGCGCAGGACGGCGCTGGCCAGTCAATCCACGGCCGTCGCGGCGCAAAAGTCGATTTTTTTGACGCAAAAAATTACGCTCGTGACCGCCGTGCAGAAAAAAGAGCCCCCCGTTGTCGTCAGCCAGGACGAGCACCCGCGCGCGCCTGCCGCAGCGTCGCAGGCCAAACTTAAAGGCCAAGTGCGGCTTGACGGCACGGTCACGTCAGGCAACGCCAGCGGCATGAACGATGGCGCTGGCGCTTTGCTGTTGGCCAATGAAGCGCCAGCGGCCAGAAATGGCCCAACACCCAAAGCGCGCATTGTCGGTATGGCCACAGCAGGCGTTGCACCAAGCATCATCGGCATCGGCCCCGCGCCAGCAGTACAAAAAGTGCTGGTCCCGACGGGTTTGACGCGGGCACAGATGGATGTGGTCGAGCTGAACAAGGCCTTTGCCGCGCAGTGCCTGGCGGGGCTACGGCAGTTGGGCATTGCCGATGACGACGCCCGCGTTAACCCCAACGGCGGCGCGATTGCCTGGGGCCATCCACGGCGGGCCAGTGGTGGTTGGCTGGTGACGACAGCGGTTAACCAGCTGCATAAAACCGCTGGCTGTTTTGCGCTGCGCACCATGTGCATCGGCGTGGGTCAGGGGTCAGGGTATTGCCCTGATGGCTGAGCGCATCCAGGCACAGCCGGCTGACGGAGCCGCAGTTCGGATGGCGGCTGTGTCTGAATTCGGGAGGGCTGTGTTCAAAAAGGCGATAAGTATTGCTATATTTTACATAGCACTTAAGGCAGTTAACATAAGGGCTTTTGCCACTTTTTACCCTAAAATGGTCAACTACATTTGAATTTAGCCAATGTTCCGAGCGCTGTCAGGTGCGCGCCGCCCGGCGCACCAGCGCCGCAATGGCGTGGTCAACTTCTTGCCGCTGGCAACGCGCTTGGAGCGCACCGCCCGGCGCACCGCCGGGCGCATCAGGCAGGGCAGTAATGTGTTTTGCAGCAACCGCAGCGCACAGCCCTAGCAAGGCGTGTGCGGCTCGTTGGGCGGCCAGTGCATCGTGGGCTGCTAGGGCACGCCGGGACCCATCGGTCTAGGTCATCGGGCTTAGACAGCAAGTTGGTCATGCCAGCGTCCAAACCGCCGCGCTGGTCTTTGGCGCCCGCGTTTGCGGTCTTGTCCCCGACCGGCGCAGTGTGGCTTGGCTGTGAGCCGTATCAATCTTGCCAGCCGCCAGGCGAGCGACCTTTGCGCTCGGCGTTTTGGCCGCGCTCTTGCGCCATTTGTGACTCTAACTGCTGGCGGCCCTGCTTGACTACCGCAATGACTTTGGCGCGGTCGTTATGGTGCGGATACAAATTTTCGAGCAGCGCGAGGTTGTGGGCTCGAAAACGCATCGCCGTTTTGCGGGCCTCATGCGGCGAATTTCCCAGCAACTCCAGCACGCTGCGGGCGCTGCGCAGACTGGAGTCGAACAGTTCGCGCTCCACCAACTGCACACCTTGGTCGCGTAGCGCGTTCCAGTGCCCTACGTCACGGGCGCGCGCCACGATTGTCAATTGAGGAAAGTGCGCTTTGGCAAGCGCCACAATCTTCAGCGACTGGCTGACATCATCGACCGCCACAACCAACACCTGCGCTGTGCTCGCGCCGGCTATGCGCAACAAGTCGAGGCGGCTAGCGTCGCCATAGAAAACGCGAAAGCCGAAGGCTCGCACCGACTCGACCATGTCGGCGTCGTGGTCGAGCACCGTTGGCGCAATGCCGTCGGCTAGCAGCAAGCGGCCAATGATTTGCCCGTAGCGCCCGAAGCCGGCAATGATCACAGCTCTGGCCTGCGGCACAGAAATTTCGTTGAGCTCGGTGGCTGCGGCTTTGGCAAATTTGGGCATCAGCAGCTTGTCGATCGCCACCAGCAGCAGGGGGCTCAGCAGCATCGACAAGGCCACCGCGCCGACCAGCAGCGAAGCGGTCTGCGCTGAAAACACATGGGCCACCGCTGCCGCCTGAAACACCACAAATGCGAACTCGCCGCCCTGGGCCAGCAGCAGCACAAATACGGGCCGTTCTTGCCACGGCAACTTCATTGACCAACTCAAACCGTAAATTACCACCAGTTTGAGCCCCAGAAATCCGAAAACAATGGCCGCCATCAGGCCGGGCGACTGGCGCAGCACCCCAAAATCAATACTCATGCCCACAGCAATAAAAAACAGCCCGAGCAGCAAGCCTTTGAACGGCTCAATGTCGGTTTCTAGCTCGCGCCGGTAGGCGCTGTCGGCCAGCAGCACCCCGGCTAAAAATGCGCCCAAGGCCATCGACAGGCCTACGAGCAGCATCAAGGTGGCAATGCCGACCACCAGCAGCAGTGAAGCCGCTGTAAAAATCTCTGGTGTGCCACTGTTGGCGATCCAGCGCAGCAGCGGGCGCAGCAGCAGGCGGCCACCCAGAATAATGCCGCCAACGACTGCTATTATTTTTATAGCTTCCCATGCAATATTTGAGCCGGCTAGCGTTTCATTTGGCTCTGAAATGACACCTAAAAGAGGCAGCAAAGCCAAAATCGGGATCGCGGCAACGTCCTGAAACAACAAGATGGAAAATCCGGCCTGACCGCTGGAAGTCGGCATCAAGTTGCGCTCGCTGATGGCTTGCAGCGCAATAGCGGTAGACGACAGCGCCAGCCCCAGACCGGCGACCAGCGCGACTTGCCAGCGCACGCCAAACAGCAGCGCTGCTGCGGCGATCACGGCGGTGCAACCCAGTACCTGCGCGCTGCCCCAGCCAAAAATGGGCCGCCGCAGGTGCCACAAGCGTTTGGGCTCAAGCTCAAGGCCCACCAGGAACAACATCAGCACCACGCCAAACTCGGCAAAATGCAAGATGTCCTGCACATTGCTGACCAGTCCCAGCCCCCACGGACCGATGGCCATGCCGGCTCCGAGGTAGCCGACGATGGCGCCCAGTCCCATTTTTTTAGCCAGCGGCACCACCATAACGGCAGCCGCTAGGTACACAAAGCTGTTCATCAGCCAGGAGGGAGCGGCTTGCATGGTCAGCGGCCTTTGGTTTTTTGCGGTGGCTGCGAGCCTGCCGGCGGGGCAGGCCGATCCCTCATAGGCACCACGCAGGCAGGGCATTGTTCAAGGTCGTCCATCTCGGGCCAGTCGGGGTAGCTGTGCAGGCGTTGCACAAAAGTGCGGACATGCTCGTCGATAGCCTGCGGGCTCGCGCTGTGCGCGCCATGCAAAATCAGCGGTGGTAGAAAGCGCATGCCGCAGACCGCAGCGGTTTGCTCGTAGGGCGGCAAAAACGCTTCAAAAAAGTAGCGGTTGTAGCCTTGCGGATGGTAGGACGTGTCCGGCCCGCCAGTGCTTGCCACCAGCCACAGGTCCTTGCCGGCCAAGGCGCGGGCCGGCGCGCCGCTGACGCTCGGGTCATCGCCATAGGCCCAGCCGTAGGTCAGCACATCGTCCAGCCAGAGTTTTTGTAGCGCGGGCATGGCATACCACTGAATGGGATGCACAAGCACCACCAGCTGGGCACGACTGAGCGCCGCTTGCTCGGCCGGCACATCAATGCTGTAGTCTGGGTAGCGCGAATACAGGTCGCACAACGCGACGCGGGCCACGGCTTTGACCGCATCCATCAAGGGTCGGTTAACGCGAGAGTCGCGCCAGTTGGGGTGCGCTGCAATCAGGTAGATGTCAGGCGCCGGTGTGACAAGCTCGAACAAAGGCGTTTTGGGGGCTGGAAAAACCATGTCGCTACCATACCGGAATTGCGCACACGCCCAAGACACGACGATGACGGTTGTGGTGGTTGCCAAGCCGAAAGGAGGCGTCGGTAAATCGACTCTGGCCACCAACGTAGCGGGCTACTTTGCGAGCCGGGGTCATGCGGTCGTGCTGGGCGACGCGGACCGCCCAAGCGTCATCGCCACGCTGGCTGAGTTTGCGTCCGCCCGCTGCCCGGCCCAGCAGCAGCTGGGACCTCACCGCCGACCATATTGGCAAGTCGCCCAAAGGCTGTACGCATATGGTGCTTGACACACCAGGCGGCCTGCACGGCTGGCGCTTTAACGAGGTGATGAAGTTGGCCAACAAAGTTCTGGTGCCACTGCAGCCCAGTGTGTTCGACATCTTTGCTGCTCGGGGCTTTCTGGGCCAGTTGGCCGAGCACCGGCGGGCGTTGTGGGCACGCGGGTGGACTCGCGCACGATTGCGGCCGATAAGTTGCGCGAGTTCGTAGGCACTCTGGGCCTGCCGGTGCTTGGGTATGGTGCGGGACACGCAAAACTATATTCACTTGGCAGCACGCGGCCTGACCTTGTTTGATGTGCTACCCGCACGGGTTGATAAAGACCTGGCGCAGTGGCAAGGCGTTTGCACCTGGCTTGACCAAAAGTCAGTGGGTCCGCAAACCGACTGGTGTCGCTGCGCCGACATGGCAACGCCGGTGGGCCCGCTACAGTGATGCGATGAAAAACTTAGACACGCTTTGCGAGCTAGCTGGCCTTGTTGGTCAAGACGTTGCCAGCAGCGACTGGCTCACGATTACCCAGTCGCAGGTCAATTTGTTTGCGCAAGCCACTGGCGACCATCAATGGATCCATACCGACCCAGAAAAAGCCCGAGCGGGCCCTTTTGGCGCTCCGATTGCACATGGCTTTTTGACCCTGTCTTTGCTGCCGCAGTTTTTTGCCTCGGCGTTCAAAGTCAATGAGGCGCGAATGGGGGTCAATTACGGGCTGAACAAGGTGAGGTTTATGTCGCCAGTGCCCGTGGGCAGTCAATTGCGAGCGCACCTAAAGCTGCTGCAGGCCGCACCGATTGAGCCTGCCGGAATGCAGCTAACTTGGCAGGTGACGATAGAGTGTCAGGGCGTTGAAAAACCAAGTTGTATTGCCGAGTCGGTGGTGCGGCTGTTCCGTTGAACCTGGCCTCAGGGCGTTACGCTGTCACTGGCGTTGTCCCCGGTAATCAGCGGGTGCGCTGAGGTCCAGCCGCCAAGGATGGTCTGCACACTGTGAATGCGCCGCTTCGCCTAGCGAGCAACGCTGCGGGGCACGCAGGTGCTGGTAACTGCGCTGTCGCCACAATCCGTCGGCGCTTTGGGCACCGCTGAGGCGGCAGCCCGCACGCACGCCCGGCGGCTGTCAACAGCTCAGTGCGCACTCGAGCTGTTGTGTGAGCTGGCTTACTAGCGTGTGCGACTCACGCTAAAGCCGCAGCTGCCGCTTGGCAGTGCTGCGGCCTAGCCCGCGGCAGACTGTGAAAGTCAGGACGCGCTTTTTGACCGCCTTGAAGCGGCTCAAACATCAAGCAGTTTTGTTTTGCGCGGCTTCACATCTGCTGAATTGTTCCAGCCGAATTGCCCAACTGAAAGCCATAAAAAAACAACTTACTCGTACGGTTTTTTTTTATTGACTCTCAGGGGCGTCACCGGCGGTGATTTTTGCAAAAGCTGCGGCGCACGCGAACCCGTTTTGTCGCCACGCTTCAAACACCGTGATGGCTACCGCATTGGACAAGTTCAGGCTGCGTTGCGCGGGCCGCATTGGCAGTTTGAGCCGCTGGTTGCCTGGAAATGAGTT
>JAYULP010000462.1:0-7473 GCA_043763445.1 Polaromonas sp. | reverse complement strand
CACCCAACGAAAAACGCCCGGGCTTTTTTCTGGTGCAGACCAAAAACCAGCGCTTTAATATGCACCCGGTTGAAAGTCGCACCGGCGCCATTCGGCTCGAAGACCCAAAAGCCGGCGCTTTGTGGCTGCAGCTCGGTAACAAGTCCATGCTGATGAGCCAAAAGCAAGGCCAGCGCTTGGCCGATGAGTGCACCAGTGCCGTGCAGGTCACGTTTGCCGATGAGATGAAAAAAAATCCGCCAGCTAGCATTTTGGAGCTGCTACCGCCCGCGAAAAAGTAAGCCACGCAGGGCTAAAAATGCGGCTGATGATGCGCCGATGGTCTAGCCTCGGCCTGATAGTTGCCAGACATTGTTTGTTTGACCTGACGCTGTCAGAGCGCCAGTTCACCGTCAAAAAAATTAGGAAATCTCCCATGACCGACTTCTTGCAAACCTACCGCGCCCATGTCGCCCAGCGCGCCGCCTTGGGCATTGTGCCGTTGCCCTTGTCAGCCAAACAAACCGGCGAGGTGATTGAGCTTTTGAAAAGCCCGCCGACGGGAGAGAACGCTTTTTTGGTCGAGTTGATCACGCACCGCGTGCCGGCGGGCGTGGACGATGCGGCCAAAGTCAAGGCCAGCTACCTCGCCGCTGTGGCCCATGGCGCTGAAGTTTGCGCGTTGGTGTCCCGCGTGCATGCCACGCAACTGCTGGGCACCATGCTGGGCGGCTACAACATCAGCCCGATGATCGAGCTGCTGGACGATGCTGACGAAGCCGTGGCAGCGCAGGCCGCCAATGGCCTGAAAAACACCTTGTTGATGTTTGACCAGTTCCATGACGTCAAAGACAAAGCCGACCACGGCAATGTCCAAGCCAAAGCGGTACTGCAAAGCTGGGCCGACGCCGAGTGGTTCACCAGCCGCCCAGAGGTGCCTCAGTCCATTACGCTGACCATTTTCAAGGTTGCGGGTGAAATCAACACCGACGACTTGTCGCCCGCGCCTGACGCTTGGAGCCGCCCGGACATTCCGCTGCACGCGCTGGCGATGCACAAAAATGCGCGCCCAGGCCAATCCGTCGAGTCATTGCCAGAAGAAGACGGTAAACGCGGCCCTATTAAGTTCATTGAACGCCTCAAAGCTAAGGGCAACCTGGTGGCCTACGTCGGCGATGTGGTGGGCACCGGCTCGTCACGCAAATCCGCCACCAACTCAGTGCTGTGGTTTACTGGCCAAGACATTCCTTTTGTGCCCAACAAACGCTTTGGTGGCGTTTGTCTGGGCGCCAAAATTGCCCCGATTTTCTACAACACTATGGAAGACTCGGGCGCGTTGCCAATCGAGCTTGATGTGAGCCAAATGGCGATGGGCGACGTGATTGAGCTGCGTCCCTACGAGGGCAAAGCCCTTAAAGACGGCCAGGTGATTGCACAGTTCAAAGTCAAGAGTGACGTGCTATTCGACGAAGTACGCGCTGGCGGCCGTATCCCCCTGATTGTCGGCCGCGGCCTGACGGCTAAAGCGCGTGCGGCGCTGGGTCTGGCGGTAGCTACTCAATTTCGGTTGCCGGCTAGCCCAGCAGACAGCACAAAAGGCTTTACCTTGGCGCAAAAAATGGTGGGTCGTGCAGTCGGGTTGCCCGAGGTCAACGGCCAGCAACAAGGCGTGCGCCCCGGCACCTATTGCGAGCCCAAAATGACCTCTGTCGGCTCGCAAGACACCACTGGCCCGATGACCCGTGACGAGCTTAAAGACCTGGCCTGTCTGGGGTTTAGCGCCGACCTGGTGATGCAGTCTTTTTGCCACACGGCGGCCTACCCCAAGCCGGTCGATGTGAAAATGCACCACGAGTTGCCTGACTTCATCAGCACGCGCGGCGGCGTGCCCTTGCGCCCGGGTGACGGCATCATCCACAGCTGGCTAAACCGTATGTTGTTGCCCGACACCGTCGGCACCGGAGGCGATAGCCACACGCGTTTTCCAATCGGTATCAGCTTTCCCGCTGGCTCTGGGTTGGTGGCTTTTGGTGCGGCTACCGGCGTGATGCCGTTGGACATGCCCGAGTCGGTGCTGGTGCGCTTTACGGGCGAAATGCAGGCTGGTATCACGCTGCGCGATTTGGTTAACGCTATTCCGCTTTATGCCATTAAAGCCGGGTTGCTGACGGTGGCCAAGCAGGGCAAGGTCAACGTGTTCTCAGGCCGTATCCTGGAGATCGAAGGCTTACCCAACCTTAAAGTCGAGCAGGCGTTTGAGCTCAGTGATGCGTCAGCCGAGCGCTCGGCCGGTGGCTGTACGGTGCACTTGAACAAAGAGCCCATCATCGAGTACATCACCAGCAACATCACCATGCTCAAGTGGATGATTGCCACCGGCTACTCGGACGTGCGCACTATCGCCCGGCGTATCAAGGCGATGCAGGCTTGGCTAGCTGATCCGCAATTGCTCAAAGGTGATGCAGACGCCCAATATGCTGCCGTCATTGAGATTGACTTGGCGGACATCCACGAGCCCATCGTGGCATGCCCGAACGATCCAGACGACGTCAAAACACTGTCCGAAGTGGCAGGCAGAACAATTGACGAGGTGTTTATCGGCAGCTGCATGACCAACATTGGTCACTTCCGTGCGGCATCCAAACTGCTGGAAAATAAACGCGACATTCCGGTCAAGCTGTGGATGGCACCGCCGACCAAAATGGACGCAAAACAGCTGACCGAAGAAGGCCACTACGGCGTGCTGGGCTCGGCCGGCGCGCGCATGGAAATGCCTGGCTGCAGTTTGTGCATGGGCAACCAAGCTCAGGTCAAAGAAGGTGCCACTGTGTTTTCCACGTCAACGCGCAATTTCCCGAACCGGTTGGGAAAAAACGCCAACGTGTACCTTGGTTCCGCCGAACTGGCGGCCATTTGCTCCAAGTTGGGCCGTATCCCGACCAAACAGGAGTATTTGCTGGACATGACCGTGCTGGCGGCAGCTGCAAGCACTGTCTACCAGTACCTTAACTTTGACCAGGTCAAGGATTACACCGAAATAGCCAACAGCGTAGCGGCCTGAGTGCTGCTGTGGTGCGGGCCATGCACTGCAAAAAGCCGCGAAGTTCGCGGCTTTTTTATTTACTGGGCCGGCATGTGGCTCATAGGGTGAAGCGCTTTGTGCATGCCCCGGGCTTGGGGGCTGACCAGTCAAGGTGGCTTTGGCCATTTTTGCCAGCCGCATCATTTTGCTTTCCCTGGTATCCGAGTAGGCTGCTTGGGTGACTTTGACTTCAAGGAGCGCCAGAGCGGGGTCGGTAGCGTCGCCTGGAAACTAGGCCGTGGCAAAAACAGTTAACAGCGCGTTTTTTGGCTGCTCCTCAACAATAGCCGCGTTGCTGGACACTGACATGTAGCGCGCCGAGCCCAAGTCTGCCTAAGACACGCTGACACTGGCGTTTTGAGCCACCTCGCTGGCAATGTCGCTTTGGCGTGAAATAAAAAAAATACAGCACATCGGCTTGGTCGTCCTTGCCGTTTTGGGTTGTCAGCGGCACGCGGCGTGACATCCCGCGGCCATGGCGGTGCGTCAGCATGCCGAGCTTGATGTCTTTAATCAACGACCACAGTGTTTTCTGGTCTTCGCCGCTTGTGCCGTGCATTGGTGCAGCGGCGGTCATGAAAACCCCTTAAAAGCGCCAGCGATATGCGGGGCCACTGCTACTTTTGAAAGCCGCGGTACAAGGGGTGCCTAGTGCGATGGCTAATGCGGCTGTCAGCCAGTGCCGCGACCTGTGCTGCCGGTGGCATTCCAGTGGTTTTTTGCCTGTTGCGGGTACCTACACCGCCTCAAGCCTGCCAGAATTAGGGTGTTTAGCGTTATCGGCCGTCAGCGGTTTTGCCCCGCGTCATACATCAGGAGTTCGCCATGGCCAAGTCCCGAAAAACATCGATGGCCGCGCGGCCAGCCCGGCTCGCCAAAGCTAGCCCGGCGAGCTGCGCTAAACAAGATACTGCGCCGTTAAAGCACGCTTTTTCGGGCACGTTGAAAAGCTTCAAAACGGCCTCGGGTAAAGCCGGTAAGCTTTATTGTTTGCCCGCACTGACCAAGCAATACCCCAATATTGCTCGCCTGCCGATATCGCTGCGCATCGTGTTGGAGTCGGTGCTGCGCAACTGCGACGGCCAGCGTGTGACGGCTGCCCATGTGGCCGAGCTGGCGAACTGGCAGCCCAACGCCAAGCGCACGCAAGAAATCCCTTTTGTCGTGTCTCGCGTGGTGCTGCAGGACTTTACCGGCGTGCCCTTGCTCGCTGATCTGGCGGCAATGCGTAGCGTGGCGGTCAAGCTGGGCAAAGACCCCAAGCGCATTGAGCCGCTGGTGCCGGTGGACTTGGTGGTGGACCATTCAATCATGGTTGATTACTACGGCACCCAAAAAGCGCTGGACTTGAACATGAAGCTGGAATTCCAGCGCAATAACGAGCGCTACCAGTTCATGAAATGGGGTATGCAGGCGTTTAATACTTTTGGTGTAGTTCCGCCTGGCTTTGGCATCGTGCACCAGGTCAACCTTGAATATTTAGCGCGCGGCGTGCATAAAACCAAGGCCGATGTGTACTTCCCCGACTCGCTGGTGGGCACGGACAGCCACACCACCATGATCAATGGCATTGGCGTGGTGGCCTGGGGCGTAGGCGGCATTGAGGCCGAGGCTGCAATGCTAGGCCAGCCGGTTTACTTTTTGACGCCTGACGTGGTGGGCTTTGAGCTGACGGGCGCCTTGCGCGAAGGTGTCACCGCCACCGACTTGGTGCTGCGTGTGACCGAGCAGTTGCGGGGCGAAAAAGTTGTTGGCAAGTTTGTCGAGTTTTTTGGCGAAGGCACGCGCTCGCTGAGCTTGCCTGACCGCGCCACCATTGGCAATATGGCGCCGGAGTACGGCGCCACCATGGGCTTTTTTCCAGTCGATGAAAAAACGCTGAGCTACTTCAAGGGCACTGGCCGAACCCGGCTAGAAATCGAAGCGTTTGAGGCGTACTTTAAGGCGCAGGGTCTGTTTGGCGTGGCCAACAAGGGCGATATTGATTACTCCCAGGTCGTCACACTCGAGTTGGGCGATGTGACACCAAGCCTGGCCGGCCCCAAACGTCCGCAAGACCGCATTGAATTGGGTAATGTTGCCGCGCAATTTGCCTCATTGTTCAGCCAACCCATCGCCAGCAACGGCTTCAACCAGCCGGCCGACGTGCTGGCGACCCGTCACCTGCTGGCGCACACCGGCAGCGACCAGCAACCACATGCGCCGGGTGAGCGGCCGACGCCGGCAGGAGCGCCGCGCATGGTCGCTGAGATGGAGTCGAACCGCCCGACACTGGCGGCGGCGCGCTCAAAAGTTACCATCCTGCACATCGACCACCAGGGCCTCAGCATTGGCAATGGCGACGTGCTGATCGCCGCCATCACCAGCTGTACCAACACCTCCAACCCCAGCGTGTTGCTGGCAGCGGGCTTGCTGGCCAAAAAAGCGGTGCAAGCCGGGCTAAGCGTCGCGCCGCACATCAAAACATCATTGGCCCCTGGCTCCCGTATCGTCACCGAGTACCTGACCCAGACCGGATTGCTGCCTTACCTTGAAAAGCTAGGCTTTGCGCTAGCGGGCTATGGCTGCACCACTTGCATTGGCAACGCCGGCGACCTGACGCCTGAAATCAACAACACGATTACCCAAAACGATCTGGTGTGCGCTGCGGTGCTGTCGGGCAACCGTAATTTTGAGGCCCGTATTCACCCTAATTTGAAGGCGAATTTTCTGGCCAGCCCGCCGCTGGTAGTGGCCTACGCGATTGCTGGGACGGTCCTGCGCGACTTGATGACAGAGCCAGTGGGCCAGGGTAAAAATGGCAAAGACGTGTACTTAGGCGACATCTGGCCAACGACGCTCGAAATTGAACAACTTATGAAGTACGCCATGAACGGCAAAGCCTTTCGTGCCAACTACGCCAAGCTCAAAACCGAGCCCGGCAAGTTGTGGGAAAAAATCTTGGGTGTGACTGGCACTGCCTACACCTGGCCTAGCAGTACGTACATTGCCGAGCCACCGTTCTTCAAAGATTTTGCTATTAAAAACGTAGCTGCTCAAGATTTAAACATGACGGCCAGCGGCCAAAATGACCAAAAAATGACGCCAAACGCGGTCCGTGGTGCTCGCATCATGGCGTTGTTTGGTGACTCCATCACCACTGACCACATCTCCCCTGCCGGCTCGATCAAGGCCAGCTCGCCAGCCGGTTTGTGGCTGCAGGCGCACGGTGTGCAAAAAGCTGACTTCAACAGCTACGGCGCGCGCCGTGGCCATCACGACGTGATGATGCGCGGCACCTTTGCCAACGTGCGCATCAAAAATTTGATGATCCCCGCTGACAGCAACGGCTCCCGCGAGGAGGGTGGCGTGACGCTAATGCAGCACCCGACTTCGGCTGGCGCAGCGCCAGAAAAAATGTTTATCTACGACGCGGCCATGAAGTACCTGCAGGCAGGGGTGCCTACCGTGATTTTTGCCGGGGAGGAGTACGGCACCGGCTCGTCGCGCGACTGGGCCGCTAAGGGCACGCAGTTGCTAGGCATTAAGGCGGTGGTAGCGCGCAGTTTTGAGCGCATCCACCGCAGCAACTTAGTCGGCATGGGCGTGCTGCCGCTGCAGTTCAAAGCCGGCCAGTCGTGGGAAACACTCGGGCTGACGGGCAATGAAGTCATTGACGTCATTGCCCACCCGCAGCTGCTGCCCCAAAGCGACGCGGCCCTGGTGATCACCCGCGCTGATGGCTCACGACAGGAAGTCGCCGTGACCCTGCGCGTGGACACGCCCATTGAGGCCGACTACTACCAAAGCGGCGGCATTTTGCCTTACGTGCTGCGCCAGCTGCTGGCCGCATGAGCGTGCAGGTCATCGTCAGCGGAGGCGGCATTGGCGGCTTAGCTGCCGCGCTGAGTCTTGCGCGCAGCGGCTGCGATGCGCGCGTGTTCGAGCGCAGCAGCGCGTTCAGTGAGGTCGGTGCTGGCTTGCAGTTAGGCCCAAACGCTATGCGGGTGCTGCACGGCTGGGGCTTAGGCCATGCGCTGGCGCAGGTGGCGGCTTTTCCGCACAAACTGCAAGTCAGAAGTGCCGTGTCAGGCCGTACTTTAGGTGAACTGCCACTGGGAGCGGCTATGCAAGCCCGCTATGGCGCGCCGTATGCCACACTGCACCGGGCTGACTTGCATGGTGTGCTGTTGGCCGCAGTGCAGCAGACGGGCATTCGCTTGCATGCTGACAGGCCGCTGCAGCAGATTGGCCAAACGCTAGATGCTGTCACCGTTCAAACGCCTGACCACCCCGAGATTGAAGCCGATGCGTTGGTCGGCGCCGACGGGCTGTGGAGCACCGTGCGCCAGCAGCTGCTGGCTGACGGCCCGCCGCTAGCGACCGGCCACTTGGCGTATCGGGCGCTGTTGTCACAAACCGCGTTGCCACAA
>JAYULP010000461.1:0-1118 GCA_043763445.1 Polaromonas sp. | reverse complement strand
GCTAAATCAGCGTTGCTGCTAATCGTGCCTTGGGCGTTGTCTAACTCGCCTGTAACGGCGATCACCGTCGGGCTGGCTGTGCCGGTTTGAATGATCTGCCCGCCTTGGTTGCTTAAAGACTGCGACGCTAGAACTAGCCGGCCGTTAGCCTCGATCTTGCCTAGACGGTTACTCACCTGCTCGGCTTGAACACGCAAATCTGACTGGGCTCGCAACTCCCCGGCGTTGTTACTTAAGGCGCCGCTGTTGACGTCTAATTGCCTGACAAAAATAGCGCCGTTGTCATTGTTAAGGCCTGCATGCCCGACCAGGTCTATGCTGCCGCCTGCGCCGATACGCCCGCCATCATTAGCCAACAGTCCGTGAACGTCCAATCGTCCTGTTGCCAGGGCTAAGGCAACTAGGGGAGGTGAGACGCTAGCGCCAGGCGTGCTTGGGTTTGCAAGGCCAACTGCTAAGGCGGATCCGGGTGACAGTGCACTGCCAGTTGAAGGTAGTGAGTTGCCCCGACCCGCGCCAACACCAGTGCCGGCTACTACTGCAGTGGCTGGCGCTGAAGCGACACCAATTTGGCCCCCCATTCGGTTGGACAAACTACCGCCAGTGATGCTTAAATTTTGCGAGCCAGTCTGCTCGATTACGCCGCGGTTGTTGGTTAGCGCGCTGGCACTGATATCTATCCGCCGGGCGTTTAGCGTGCCGCCCGTGTTGTCTATCGCGGCAGGAGTGCTCAGTCGTAACTCTTGGGCGCTGGATATCAAACCGCTGTTACCCAGCGGGCCGGTAAGCACCACCTGCGCATCAGTTGTGCTCTGGATAGAGCCGGAGTTGGTCAGCCAACCATCGTTTCTGACAATAAGTGGGCCTGAGTTGGTACCTATTTTTCCGGCATTGTTCACGCCAACGCCAGCTTCTGTACCGATCAGTGTGATTCGTCCAGCGTACATTCCTCCCAAATTTGAAGCGTCAAGGGCAAAGTGCGGACGTAACCCTGTTCCGGCTACCGGTTGTGTGTTTGATGCGGGGTCTCTCGTTAGGGGGTCAAGCTCAATACGGTTTGCACCAGTGATGACCGACAACTGGTTTGCCCAAATACTTGCGTTGAGCTGAACGGCTCG
>JAYULP010000460.1:0-1119 GCA_043763445.1 Polaromonas sp. | reverse complement strand
CCTGGCCCGCTATGGCCAACAAATCGTGGGCGGTCAACCAGCGCCACTGGCCCGGTTTCAGCTCGGCCGGAAGGCTCAACTGACCAATGCGCGCCCGGTGCAAACCACCGACTTCCTCTACCCGGTTGCCGACCGCCGCGATCATGCGTTTGACTTGGTGGTATTTTCCTTCGGTCAGTGTCAAGTCAAGGCGCCGGTCGCCCGTTTGTTCACACGCCGCTGCCCTGACCGGTTTTGGGTCATCGTCAAGGCTCACGCCAGCTAGCAACTTTGCCACTTGGGCGGCATCTACCGAATGCTTGGCAAGCACTTGGTAGACCTTGGGCACATGGTGTTTGGGTGAGCTCATGCGGTGAATGAACTTCCCGTCATCCGACAACAACAGCAAGCCGGTGGTGTCCTGATCGAGTCGGCCCACGGCCTGCACGCCAGCGGCCGCACCGCCGCCGCGTTGGCGAATCGCTGCAGGCAGCAAGGTGTAGACACTGGGGTAAGTGCTGGGCTTTTGAGAGCATTCGTAGCCGGCGGGCTTGTGCAGCATCAGATAAGCTTTTTCATGGTACTGCCACGACACGCCTTGCACCGTGAAATCAAGCCCTTGCACATCGACTATCAGGCGGGGGTCGCTGGCCAATTCACCGCTAACGGTGACCAGACCTTGCTGGACCAAGCCCGCACAGACACGACGGGTGCCAAAGCCCTGGGAAAAAAGAATTTGGTGAAGCTCTAAGGTTGCCATGGCGCTTATTGTCGCTATGGCGTGGCGAAAAACTGCCAGTCCACGCTTTTTCGCCCCCGCCAACAGGTTTTACACCTCAACCCAGAAATTAAAAGCTACATTCGGTAGACCAACACATACAAAAGACTTACAAAGACACCGCCGATGAGCAGCATTGTCAACATTCAAGGTTTATTTTTTGTAGCGGTCTGCGCTGCGGCCGCTATCGCTGCGGCGTTGAAGCTCAAGCGCTGGCACGCAGGCCGAGCGGTGCGGCTGAAACGCAAAACTTTGCCGCGTTGGCCGTTAACCTCTCGGGCGGTAACAAGCACCAAGCAACGCATAGCGTGGCACTGGATGACGCAGACTTTTTTTGATCATGCAGTGATGATCAAGTTGCC
>JAYULP010000459.1:0-3011 GCA_043763445.1 Polaromonas sp. | reverse complement strand
TTTGCTGTAACGCCAGCTCGCCCGCACGCTGGGTGTTGTTGAAGATACCGTTGGCAAACACCGAGCTGTTTTGCTTTTGAGCGTTGGGCAGCGCGCTTGCGGGTTTTGTCGACATTGAGCTTGCGGTTCAAGGCGACTTGTTTTGTGCAATAAATTTTTTCAGCTTTTGGTTGTACCAAGCACACAAAAATAGAAGTTATGCGGAGTTCGCTTCGCCGTGCGCCTAGCCAGCGGCTAAGCGGGCCATTTGTTGGGCCGCTTTATCAATTAGACCGGTGGGGTGTTAGCTCTGCGCTCGCCCTGAGTCTGTTAAAGCGTGACCAGCGCGAACAAACCCTTCTGCGGACCCAGTGCCAACAAAAAAATATCTTTTTACTGCGCGGCAGCAGTCAACAACACTATCGACCGCAGAGTCTCTGGCTGCTAAGCGCTTCAGGTTTTGACCCGCGAGGCAAAGGTTTTGCGGAACTTTTCCACCTTTGGCCCGACCACAAAGGCGCAATAACCTTGATCAGGGTTGCGCTCGAAGTAGTCCTGGTGATAGGCCTCAGCTGGCCAGTAGTTGGCCAGCGGCAGCACCTCAGTGACCACCGGCTTGCTAAAGCAGTTGTCAGCGCCCATGCGCGCGATCATGTCGTGGGCAATCTGCTGGTGCGCCGCAGAGCCGAAATAAATACCGCTGCGGTACTGGGTGCCCGCGTCATTGCCCTGCCGGTTCAGACTGGTGGGGTCGTGAATAACAAAAAATATGTCCAAAATCTCCTCGAGTGTGATGTCGTCTGCATCAAACGTCAGCTGGACCACCTCGTTGCAGCCAGTACGGCCGCTGCACACCGCTTCATAGGTCGGCTGAGCGAGCTGCCCGTTGCTGTAGCCCGACTCAACGTCGGTCACACCGCGAACTTTGACAAAAACGGCTTCTGTGCACCAAAAGCAGCCGCCGCCGAGGGTGATGGTTTGTAAGTTGCTCATTGTGAAAACTCCTTGTGCTGGGGCCATGCCCGGACTACCTGCGAATTGTGACCCCGCGCCGGACACAAGGCACACATTTTTTAGCCCTTACCTTATCAGGCAGCACAAACAGCGGCGCGACCCGCGCCAATAAAACGTGCCAGCGCGGTGCGTTCTTTGCCGGTTCGCAGGCTGCCGTTGTTTTAGCGCCGGGCCTGCCCGACAGTGTCAGCGCCTAGCGCATCCGCGCCACGACACTTAACCAGCGCTGCAGTTCAAAGCGGGGCTTAAGCCGGTGCCCGGCGCGTGAACCACGCGCCAAAATCCGGCCCGAGTGGTACTTTTGTACGTTGCGGCTCGCCACCGCACGCGGCTGTGCCGCTAGCAATTGCAGTGGGCGCTCGGCCCAGCGGGCCAACGGTTGCCCGGCTGGCAGGTAGCCGACGAAAGCCCGACTCGCTGCGAAAGCCCGCCGCCACCAGCGCGACCGGCGCACCGCAGCGGATGAACAAACACGCGCCACCCGATGCTTGAACCCAACGCTTGAACCAGAGGCTTTAACCCGACGCTTAAAGTTGCTGGACAGCACGCCACAACGGCAGTAGCGGCACTGCCAAACAGCGGGTCGCGCAGCCGAAGTGCGGCACTTCAGCCCGTGCAAAAACCGAGCCAAGGCAGCGCCGGTCTATAACCAGAGGTTTAAGCTTGTTGGCTTTATGCTGAGCGATCGACAAGTGCGGTCAATTGCCGAACAATCCGCTACGCGCCAGCACATCGCCACATCTAAGCTCTGGAGACACCGTATGAAAACCAACGTCCAAACCAAGTTCGACTGGCAGGACCCGTTTTTTTTGATGGCGCAACTCAGCGACGACGAGCGCGCCGTTGCTGAGGCGGCGCGTGAGTTTTGCCAAGCCAAACTGCAAACTCGGGTACTGATGGCGGCCCGCCACGAGAAGTTTGACCGCGAAATCATGACTGAGGCGGGCGAGATGGGTTTTTTAGGCTGCACGATTGAAGGCTACGGTTGCGCTGGTCTGAATTACGTGAGCTACGGCTTGGTCGCGCGTGAGGTCGAGCGTGTTGACAGCGGCTACCGCAGCGCCATCAGTGTGCAATCGTCGTTGGTGATGCACCCAATTCATGCTTACGGCAGTCAGGCGCAACGCGAAAAATACCTGCCCAAGCTGGCCACTGGGCAATGGGTGGGCTGCTTTGGTCTGACTGAGCCGAACCACGGCAGCGACCCGGCCAGCATGACTACCCGGGCCAAGCCGGTGGACGGCGGCTTCATCCTCAAGGGTGCCAAGATGTGGATCACCAACAGCCCGATAGCTGACGTGTTTGTGGTCTGGGCCAAGCTCGAGGACGAGGACGGTCAGCTTGGCGGCCAAGAGTCAATTCACGGCTTTATCCTGGAAAAAGCGATGAACGGCTTGAGCGCACCCAAAATCGAAGGAAAGATGAGCTTGCGGGCCTGTATCACGGGTGAAATCGTCATGGACGATGTGTTTGTGCCTACCGAGAACCTGCTGCCCAATGTCAACGGCTTGAAAGGCCCTTTTGGCTGTCTGAACAAAGCCCGCTACGGCATTGCCTGGGGCGCGTTAGGAGCGGCAGAAGACTGCTGGTTTCGTGCCCGCCAGTACACCATGGAGCGCGAACAATTTGGTCGCCCGCTGGCGCAAAACCAACTGGTTCAAAAAAAGCTGGCCGACATGCAAACCGAGATCACGCTGGGCCTGCAAGCTTGCCTGCGCGTAGGCCGACTGATGGACGACAACATGGCTGTGCCCGAGATGATCAGCCTGATCAAACGTAACAGCTGCGGCAAGTCCCTGGACATTGCCCGGATGGCGCGTGACATGCACGGCGGCAACGGTATCCACGACCAATACCATGTGATTCGCCACATGATCAACTTGGAGACGGTCAACACCTATGAAGGCACCCACGACGTACACGCACTGATCTTGGGACGCGCACAAACCGGTTTGCAGGCGTTTTATTGATCCTTCGGGCCATTGACGTGGGATTGATGCGCCACTTCTGTGTCATTT
>JAYULP010000458.1:0-7504 GCA_043763445.1 Polaromonas sp. | reverse complement strand
GATTAGCGCCGTGCACACTGACACATGAACACTCACCAACGGCGTATAAGCCGTTAACCACTTCACTCTGGCTGCTGGCGTTTTGGGTAACAACTTGGCCGTGAATGTTGGTCGGAATGCCACCCATTTGGTAGTGGATGGTGGGCACCACAGGAATTGGCTCTTTGGTGATGTCTACATTGGCAAAGTTGTGTCCAATCTCAAACACCGACGGCAACCGCTTCATGATGGTGTCGGCACCCAGGTGGGTCATGTCAAGGTTGATGTAGTCTTTGTTGGGACCGCAACCGCGACCTTCCTTGATCTCTTGGTCCATGCAACGCGATACATAGTCGCGCGGTGCTAGGTCTTTGTACGCTGGCGCATAGCGCTCCATGAAGCGCTCTCCATTGCTGTTGCGCAAAATAGCGCCTTCGCCGCGGCAGCCTTCAGTTAACAACACGCCAGCGCCGGCCACACCGGTGGGGTGAAACTGCCAAAACTCCATGTCTTCCAACGGAATACCCGCGCGTGCCGCCATGCCCAGGCCGTCGCCGGTGTTGATAAACGCATTGGTCGATGCCGCAAAAATTCTGCCAGCGCCGCCTGTTGCTAACAAAGTCGTTTTGGCCTCAAAAATGTGCACGTCGCCGGTTTCCATTTCGATCGCGGTAACACCCACCACGTCGCCGGCTTCGTCGCGAATCAGATCCATGGCTAGCCATTCAACAAAAAACGCGGTTTTCTCCTTCACATTTTGCTGGTAAAGCGTGTGCAGCATCGCGTGGCCAGTGCGGTCAGCCGCAGCGCAGGCCCGTTGCACTGACTTTTCGCCGTAGTTGGCGGTGTGTCCGCCGAACGGGCGCTGGTAGATGGTGCCGTCCGGGTTACGGTCAAACGGCATGCCCATGTGCTCAAGGTCGTACACCACCTTGGGTGCTTCGCGGCACATGTATTCAATAGCATCTTGGTCGCCGAGCCAATCGGAGCCTTTAACCGTGTCATAAAAATGATAGTGCCAGTTGTCTTCTGACATGTTGCCCAAAGACGCACCGATACCACCTTGCGCCGCCACGGTGTGCGATCGGGTCGGAAACACTTTGGACAATACCGCCACATTCAGACCGGCCCGTGCGAGCTGCAGGGACGCTCGCATGCCGGACCCACCGGCGCCGACAATAACAACATCAAATTTACGTTTTGGAAGTTTTGAGGTAGCGGTCATGAATAAAAATACTGTTGAAGATCAATTGCGGCGAAATGGCCAGAACTTTTTTTGAATCGATCAATGTGGTGCATTGATATTGCGGGGCCAATTAAAAGCAGATGGTGGTGCGGGTAAAAAAATACGACGGCTGATAAAGAACTCAAACGCGCCAGAGCACCTGAATTGACCAGCCCGCGCAACCAGTGAGCCAAACCAAAGTAACTACCTGCAGGCTCAAGCGGGTGCCAACCGGTTTGATGTAGTCCATCCAGATGTCTCGCATACCTACCCAAATATGGTAGAGCATGGCAAGAATCACTGTGAAGGTCAAAACCTTCATCCACTGGCTTGAAAAAATGCCAGCCCAGTGGTCGTAGCCAATCGGGCCTTTGCTGATGATGACCTGCGCAATCACCAGCAATGTGAAAAGCGCCATTAGCGTAGCGGTGACCCGTTGTGCCAACCAGTCACGCAAACCGTAGTGCGCGCCGACAACAATGCGCTTAGAGCCGTAATTTACTGCCATGGAGTTTCCTTGTTTGTAGAGGTATTGCGCGGCTCAATACAGACCGAACAGCTTGGCGCCCAGCACCACCGTTAAGCCGACGCTGAGCACCAACGTAGCCAGAGCTGAGGTGCGACCAAACTCTTTGGTCACAGCCGAGTGGTGAGTGTCAGACCACAAATGACGAATCCCGGCCATGGCGTGGTGCGCAAAGGCCCAGATAAGCGCCAGCACCACCAATTTCCACATGAAGCCCGGCAAGCCCAACATCCCGATGTTGAACGCGGACTTGAATTTGGCAAACGAAATTTCTGAAGAAATTGAAGTGTCGAACATCCAGATAATAAAAGGCATCAGCAAAAACATGATGGCGCCACTGACACGGTGCAAGATTGACACCACGCCCGCCAGCGGCAAGCGGTAGGTGGTCAAGTCAGTGAAGGCATTGATATTGCGGAATTCAGGGCGCTTTTTGACAAAGGTTGTCGCAGATTCGGACATGCTGGCTTTCTTTCGTGATGAATCTTCGTTCTGTTTTTCGCGGGATGGCTAGTGCATTAACGTGCGGTAGCTGCTGTGGGTAAGACCACTGCCGGGCCCTGAAATTCTATTGCAACGCAGCATAAGCATTCGTGGATATGCGGTCGAAACTGCTTTTTTTTGGGGTTTTACGCAATGGCATCGCATTTTTTAATCTAATTGCCAGTGTCAGTACAACTCAAAGGTGGTTGTTGGCGGCTTTGACTGAACTGCCTAGCGAACTTACAAAGCGTCAAGGTCGGCAAGCATCGCTGCGGCCTGCGCGCGAACCGCTTGCCTCTCGTCTGGCGACATGCGCTGTAGGTTTTTAATCATCAATGCCGTGCGAGGATTGCTGGCAAATGCCGCCTCATGGGTGTCCAAAAAGTTCCAGTACAGCGTGGTCATTGGGCAGGCTGTAGCGCCTACGCGAACGTCCGGCTCGTAGCGGCAGCCGGTGCAGTAATTGCTCATGCGTTTGACATACGCGCCACTGGCCACATACGGCTTGGACGTGAATCGGCCGCCGTTGGCAAATAACGCCATGCCAGCGGTGTTGGGCAGCTCCACCCATTCGACTGCATCGACGTACACCGCCAAGTACCAGTCGCACAGTTGCTGCGGCTCGATGTGTGCAGTAACGCCGAACATACCAGTGATCATCAAGCGCTGAATGTGGTGGGAGTAGCCGTTAGCCAGAGTCTGGTCGATGCATTGTTTCATGCAATTCATCTGGGTCCGACCGGTCCAGTACCAGCGAGGCAGGGCGTTTTGGTGATCGAAATGGTTGGCAGTTTTGAGCGCCGGCATGTCCAGAAAGTAGACGCCTCGCATAAACTCGCGCCAACCCAAAATTTGTCGAATAAAGCCTTCAACGCTCGCTAAGTCCAGGGCCTTGTCACGCCAAGCGGCCTCGGCGGCGGTAATTACCTCCAGCGGGTGCAGCAGCTTGAGGTTCAGCGAGCTCGACAGCAGCGCGTGCCAGCCAAAGTCCAAGTGCGTCCACATGGCGTCTTGGTGCTTACCAAAATGTGGCAAGCGGCGGGTGATGAAGTCATCCAGCGCTTGCAGCGCCTGGTCGCGGCTGACGGGCCAGTTGAAGTTCGCCAGCGTACCGGGGTGGTCGGCAAACTGCACCGCCACCAGTGCCATCACGTCTTGGGTGATGCGGTCTGGCGCAAACACCAGTGGCGTCGGTACCTCTTTGGGTCCAGCGCGCCCGAAGCCTTTGCGGTTGTCGGCGTCAAAATTCCATTGCCCGCCGGCCGGCTCACCTGCCTCGTCCATCAAGACCTTGTAACGCTTGCGCATCTGGCGGTAGAAAAACTCCATGCGCAACTGGGTCGATTTACCCGCCCATTTCCGAAAGTCGGGTCGGCTGCAAAGGAAGTGACGGTCCTCGCGCCAGGTTATCAGGTGCGTCAAGGGTTCTAGGTGTTTTAGGCCGCTAGCCGTCGTATTTGAATCTTGAGTAGCTATTGATTTTATAGCGTCGTCGAGTTGCTGCTGCACCCGCATGTCGCCCGGCTCGACGCCAATTACCGCTACTGGCCGGTGCTGTGCCACCGCCGCGAGCAGGCCCTGCGACAAGGTGGCATCGCCGTGCGTGTCCAGGCTACGGTAGGCAACAGTCCAGCCTTTTTGCGTCAGGCTGCCCGCAAAATGGCGCATGGCGGACAAAAACAGTGTGGTTCGTATTTTGTGAGACCACACATGGGTGGACTCTTCCCTTGACTCAATCATCAACACCACGTCTTGGGCTGGGTCAAAGTCCTCAAATCCGCTGGACGATTCATCAAGCTGGTCGCCCAAAATGAGCACAAGGTGTCGGCAAAAAGTAGAGTTCATGCGCTCGATTGTCCCCAAGACGGTGACCGCGCGAATCCGCAGCGCTCATAAGGCGTTTTCTTGGTCGGCTATTGCGAGGCGCGCTCGGGCAACGCCGGGTGCCGTCAGCGCTGCTTGACTGCTGCAGAGGTCGCTGGCTTGTGCTTTCTACAGGCCTCAGAGCAGTACTTGACCTCTTCCCAATTTTTGGCCCAGCTTTTGCGCCAAGTCATCGCGCGGCCACAGGCCACGCAGAGTTTGCTAGGCAAAGCGGCCTTGTTGCCTTTGAATCCGGTGTGCATGTGGTTAACCAGTGGTTAGTTCAGCGTGTTGAAGTAGTGGTGGCTGTCGGTGCGGTAGTAGCCCCGGCGCAGCTCCATTGGTGCGTCGTTGTAAGTGTAGGCAATGCGCTCGACGCACAGCAGCGGCGTGCCAGCGGACACCTGCAGCAGCAGCTCGCGGCCGTCGAGTGCGGGTTCAGCGCGGATTTTTTCCTCAGCGCGCACCATCCGCACATTGAACTGAGTTTCAAACAGCGCGTACATCGGGCCGTGGTGGTCAGCTAGCCGCTCAGCCGTCAGGCCCTTGAAGGGGGCCGCGGGTAGCCAGATGTCTTCCATGATGGTGGGTACGCCCGCAAAGCTCAGCACCCGACGCGCCTGCAGCACCGCGTCGCCCGTTTTAAGGCCCAACAATCGGGCTACCTCGGCATTCGCCCGTACCCGGCGGCAGTCAATGATGTCGCGGTGGGCCGGGCCTTCGCTGCCGGGCGGGCCAACGTCGGGCACCAGCTTTAAAAAGCGAAACTGCACTTGCTGCTCAGCGTGGGTGGCAACAAACGTGCCTTTGCCTTGCCGCCGCACCACCAGGTTGTCCGCCGCCAGCTCGTCGATGGCCTTGCGTACTGTGCCTTGGCTGACCCGAAAGCGCGCCGCCAGCTCAAGCTCGGATGCAATGGCCTCGCCTGGCTTCCACTCGCCCAACTGAAGGCTGTGCAAGATCAACGCCTTAATCTGCTGATACAACGGGCTAAAAGCTGGCGCAGTAGGGCCCGCCGTTGCACGAGTTTGCGTTGGCTCATCGGCGACAAGCGAAGGGCTGCTGATGGGTGCGGATGAGACAGTGGAGTTGGCCATGACACTCTTGAAATTTTGTACTTAATGATATCTTATATAAGACATAAGACAAGTTGACCTGAAAGTTGTTTCGCGGGTAGACTTGCGCGTCTCCAAGTGCTGGTTGCCCGCGGCGAGTTGCACTTGTACCAACGGCTTTGGCGTGGCTTTTTGAGCATTTTTGTGGCGGTCAATTCATCAACCGCAGGCCTTGACTACCTTTTTCGTTTACCCACCTTACCTTCGGAGTTTTTCCATGAACAAAGCACCCGTTCGCGTCGCCGTCACTGGCGCTGCTGGCCAAATTGGTTACGCACTGCTGTTTCGCATTGCCAGCGGCGAGATGCTGGGCAAAGACCAGCCGGTGATTTTGCAGCTGCTCGAAGTGCCGGCGCAAGGCCCGCAAAAAGCGCTCAAGGGTGTGATGATGGAGCTCGACGATTGCGCGTTTGAGCTGCTCGTGGGCATGCAGGCCCATGACGACCCGATGGCCGCATTCAAAGACGCAGACTACGCCTTACTGGTGGGCTCTCGCCCGCGCGGCCCTGGCATGGAGCGTGCTGAACTGCTTGCCGTCAATGGCGCTATTTTTACGGCGCAGGGCAAAGCCCTGAACGCGGTGGCAAGCCGCAACGTCAAGGTGCTAGTGGTGGGCAACCCGGCCAATACCAATGCCTACATTGCCATGAAAAGCGCGCCAGACCTGCCACGCAAAAATTTCACCGCCATGCTGCGACTGGACCATAACCGCGCGGCCAGCCAAATAGCGGCCAAAACCGGTAAAGCCGTTGCCAGTATTGAAAAGCTGGCGGTCTGGGGCAACCACTCAACCACCATGTATGCCGACTACCGCTTTGCCACCGCCAACGGCCAGAGCGTAGCCGCGATGATCAACGACCAAGAGTGGAACGCCCATACCTTTTTGCCGACTGTTGGCGAGCGTGGCGCTGCCATCATTAAGGCGCGCGGTGTGTCGTCGGCAGCGTCGGCCGCAAACGCAGCGATTGACCATATGCGCGACTGGGCGCTGGGCACTAACGGCAAGTGGGTCACGATGGGTGTTCCATCTGGCGGCCAGTATGGCGTTCCTGCTGACACCATGTTTGGCTTTCCGGTGACCTGCGAGGGTGGCGAGTACACCGTCGTTGACGGCCTGCCCATTGATGCTTTCAGCCAAGAACGTATCCATAAAACGCTGGAAGAGCTTGAGGGCGAAAAGGCCGGCGTTGCGCACCTGCTGTAAGGTGGGCTGACATGCTTGCGCCCCTGGTCCATCCGAGTCAAGTGCTTTTAGGCGCTCAGGCCGCCACCGCGCTACTGCCGGTATGCGACCACTACAGCGGCGTGGCAGCGCGCATGCGCAAAAGCCTGCAGTTGCAGGCCGAGATGACCGAAGAGTTCGGCGCTTGCGTGTTTGACGTGACGTTGGACTGCGAGGACGGCGCCCCAGTGGGCGGTGAAGCCGACCATGCTGACATGGTGACAGCGCTCGCGCTCAGTGCTGACCGGCTGGCCCGGGTTGCTGTGCGTGTGCATCCGGTGCACCACGCCGCGTTTGCGGCCGATGTGGCGCTGATCGCTGGCCGTGCAGGGCACAAGCTGTCGCACCTCATGGTTCCCAAGGTCGAGTCTGTAGCTGACGTGGTGCAAGCCGTTGCGGCCATTGACGCTGCAGGGGCACACCAAACCCCGTTGCATGTATTGATCGAGTCGCCCGCCGCGGTGCACCACGCGTTTGACATTGCCGCCCATCCTCGGGTTCAGTCGCTGAGCTTTGGCTTGATGGATTTCGTGTCCAGCCACGGCGGCGCGATTGCCGCGCACGCCATGAGCAGCGCCGGTCAGTTTACGCACCCGCTGGTGGTCCGCGCCAAACTGGCCATTGCGTCTGCCTGCCACGCCCACGGTAAAACACCATCGCACTGCGTGGTAGCCGAGTTCAATGACAGGGGGGCAGTGGAGCAGGCCGCCCATCGCGCGGCGAGCGAGCTAGGCTTCACGCGCATGTGGAGCATCCACCCGAGCCAGATACGCCCGATTCTGGCGGCCTTTGCACCGACCCAGGCCGAGA
Source organism: Polaromonas sp. (assembly GCA_043763445.1). Lineage (GTDB taxonomy): Bacteria > Pseudomonadota > Gammaproteobacteria > Burkholderiales > Burkholderiaceae_C > Polaromonas. The sequence goes on along the minus strand of JAYULP010000458.1, from coordinate 281 downwards.
TCGAAAACGCTACGAAAATAATAGCTCAGGCGCAAGGCAACAGCTGGGCGCCCATTAGCGTGGAGGGCCAGCTACACGACCGTGCCAGCTTCCGCTATTTTTGGCAGGTACTGTGCCGAGCGCACCAAACTGGGCGCACATTGCCGGCCGAGGCGCAACGCTATTTTTGTGTGCTGCCCCACTGATCTCCCCCTTTTTTTCAAGGAATGTCATGAAGTTTTTATTGCCTGCTGCCTTTTTTTTGACTTTGCCCGCGCTGGTGTTGGCCCAAGCCGAGCCAC
>JAYULP010000457.1:0-3011 GCA_043763445.1 Polaromonas sp. | reverse complement strand
ATCGCGTCAAACGCGGCTTTAAGCTCGGCCTGCGTCAGCTCCAGCGCCGCCATGTCGGGCGCATCCAGCCCGTCAAACCGGGCGGTGTATTGCAGCACTGCCGCATCGCCGCGTTGCTGCACATCGGCCAGAATGTTCGCTACCTGCTGCTCAATGGCAGCGTCAGTGTCTGCCGACCAGTGAAGGCGGGCTTGAAAATCAGCTTCAAAGGTGCTGGAAGCGGTTGACAGTCTTGCAGGAGCAGCTACAAAGTTCATAGCATTTAAAAGGTTGGAGTAGAGGAATTAGCGGCGGCCACTGCTGATGCAAACGCGTCAATGATGCGGCGAATCGGGGCTTGGTTAAGCTTCAGTGCCGTCTGGTTGACCACCAGATGCGAGCTGATGTCCAAAATGCGCTCCACCTCGAGCAGGTGGTTCGCGCGCAGTGTGTTGCCAGTAGACACCAGGTCCACAATCGCATCGGCCAGCCCGGTCAACGGTGCCAGCTCCATGCTGCCATACAGTTTGATCAAGTCGACGTGTACGCCTTTAGAGGCAAAAAAATCACGGGCAATGGCGACATACTTGGTGGCAACTTTCAGCCGCGAGCCCTGCTTGATGGCACGCGCATAGTCAAAACCCTCGCGCACAGCCACACTGATGCGGCACTTGGCAATCTGCAGGTCCAGCGGCGTGTACAGGCCCTGCGTGCTGGACTCCAGCAGCGTGTCTTTGCCCACCACGCCCATGTCAGCGCCGCCGTACTGCACATAGGTGGGTACATCGGTGGGGCGCACCAGCAGCACCCGCACATCGGCCTGGTTGGTGTCCAGAATCAGCTTGCGGCACTTTTCGGGGTCGTCAAGCACCTCAATGCCAGCGCTTTTGAGCAGCGGCAAAATATCGTCAAAAATTCTGCCTTTGGACAACGCAATCGTGATCATGCTTTGACGCGCTCAATATCAGCGCCAATGCCGCGCAGCTTGGCTTCCATATGGTCGTAGCCCCGGTCCAGGTGGTAGATGCGGTCAATCAGCGTTTCACCGTGGGCCACCAGCCCCGCAATCACCAGGCTCGCTGAGGCCCGCAAATCGGTTGCCATGACGGTTGCACCCGAGAGTTTTTCAACCCCTTGCAGCACCGCTACCTTGCCTTCAATGTGGATTTTGGCGCCCAAGCGCACCAGCTCGTTGACATGCATAAAGCGGTTTTCAAAAATGGTTTCAGTTACCGCGCTAGCACCCAACGCAATCGCATTCAGGGCCATGAACTGCGCTTGCATGTCGGTCGGAAAGCCCGGGTATTCGGTGGTGCGAAAAGACTGCGCCTTCAGCTGGCCAGCTGACTGCACCCGAATGAAGCCGTCGCCCGCAGTGATGACTGCGCCGGCTTCACGCAGCTTGTCAATTACCGCGTCCAGATGGTCCGCTCGCCCATGCTGCAGCACCACGTCACCGCCCGTCGCTGCAACTGCACACAAAAAAGTACCGGCCTCAATGCGGTCAGCCACCACTTGGTGGCTGCAGCCGTGCAGCCGATCAACACCTTGGATGCAGATACGGCGGCTACCGTGACCTTCAATGTGCGCCCCCATTTTGATCAGCATTTCGGCCAAATCGCCAATTTCAGGCTCTTGCGCGGCATTTTCTAAAATCGTCTGACCTTCCGCCAAGGTCGCGGCCATCAGGAAATTTTCGGTTCCGGTCACTGTGACCATGTCAGTCGTGATGTGGCAGCCCTTGAGCCGGGTACGCCCTGCGGCCAGTTTGGCCAGCATATAGCCATGCTCCACGGCAATATCGGCGCCCATAGCTTGCAGGCCTTTGATATGCTGGTCCACCGGTCGCGAGCCGATGGCGCAGCCGCCAGGCAGCGACACAGTAGCTTCGCCAAAGCGTGCCAACAACGGGCCAAGCGCTAGCACCGAGGCACGCATGGTTTTAACCAGCTCATAAGGCGCTTCGGGCGAGCTCAAGGCGCTGGCGTTGAGCCGCACAGTACTCGGCAGCAGCACGTCGCGCTCGGCCGTCACACCCATGTTGCGGATCAACGTCAGCATGGTTGACACGTCTTGCAAGCCCGGCACGTTGTGTAGCGTCACGTCATCGGCAGTCAGCAGCGCCGCACACAGCTCGGGCAGCGCCGCGTTTTTTGCCCCTGAAATCGTCACTGAACCCGACAGCGCCTGGCCGCCCTTGATTAAAAGCTTATCCATGACAGGTTACGCGCCAGCGGAGCGCGGTTGGGCCGCCCATTCGGCCGGGGTGTAGGTCTTCATCGACAGCGCGTGCACCTCGTCACTTTGCAAACGTCCACCCAAGGTGGCGTAGACACGCTGGTGCCGCTGAATCAACCGTTGCCCTTCAAAGGCAGATGAGACGACGGTGGCATACCAGTGCCTGCCGTCACCAGACAGTGCAATGTGCTCGCAGGCCAGGCCGGCTGAGATGATGGCTTGAAGTTCGTCGGATGTCATAGCGTCAATTAGGGTAGGGGCGTTGCCCAAGAAAAAAGCAGGGTGAAAAGCGCCGGCGGCAAAGCCGACGGTCAACATGCGCGGGCCGCTAGTGGCGAATTTTGTAGCCAGTACGCAACATGTTCAAGGCCACCGCGCTGACCACCAGCAGGGCGGCGCCGACGATGGCCAGGCTAAGCCACGGCGAGACATCGCTGACGCCGAAAAACCCGTAACGAAAGCCGTCAATCATGTAGAAAAAAGGGTTCATATGGCTTAGCCGCTGCCAAAAGGGCGGCAACGAGTGAATCGAGTAAAAAACGCCGCTTAAAAACGTCATCGGCATGATGACAAAGTTCTGAAATGCAGCCATCTGGTCGAACTTTTCCGACCACAGTCCGGCAATCACACCCAGCGCGCCCATCAGCGCGGCGCCCAAAACCGCAAACACCACAATCCACACAGGCACGGCAAAGTCGGGACGCCCAAAATAAACAGTGACCACAAACACGCCTAGCCCCACCAGCAACCCACGCGCTATTGACGAGCCGACGTAGGCCGCAAACCAATGCCAA
>JAYULP010000456.1:0-1121 GCA_043763445.1 Polaromonas sp. | reverse complement strand
CGCCAAGTCACGCTAGCAAAGCCGCAAACTCAAGGGCCAGGCGCTCTAGGCGTGTTTTTAGTGCGCGCGCCAGGCCCCCGCTTACTGAGCGCCACCCTAGCGCTTGCAAATTTTCAGCTGACCGATCCTTCTGCCGTATGGCGCGAGGTGTGCCTGGCGTGGCTGCCATTTTTGGCATGTTTGCTGACTGCCTCTGTACTGTGGTCCTCGCCCGCGTCGAGCACTGCGTGTGCGTTTTCTTCTGCAAAGCGCCGTGACGCGTCAAAACCGGCCGCAAAATGGTCCATGCCGGAGTTCACAACTGACTGGATGTAGTCAGGCATAGCGGGCGTGCCGGTTTGCTCACGCAGCTGTTGGGTGCTGTCCACACCGCACTTACGCATGGCCAGTGCCATCTGCGTGGTGCCCTGGAGCATTACTTGAGACAAGCCAGTCCAGTAGTTAACCACGCGAAAATACTGGCTGTGGACCAAGTCCATTTGCATTTTTTGCGACTGCAGTGGCTCGCGTAATGACTTTTTTGGGCTTTTTATGGCAGCTTCATAGTCCGCTAATTCAGCGTGAATGCAGCCCATTTGATACTGGTGGACCTGCTGGGCAAACTCAAGCACTGCCGCTTTCATACCCAACGTCGCTGAATTCATGCTGTCAGAAAAGCCAAAGGCTGTAGGAGGGTGGCTCATAAGTTTCTTTCATGGTGTGGGTTCTACGCAAGACCAGAACGGCCTAGTCGTCAGAGTGCCGGTGAAACCGAGCTTGCTCCGGTCACTATTTTTTGCCGTTTGACGCTAAAACTCTGTTAGGTAGCGCGCTTACTGCGCCCGTTTTGCAACAAGCTGTGCTGCCGAAACTCACGGCATATGACGCAGCGCGCCAAGCGCTGTGAGCAAGCTACCCGTCTGTGCGTAGCGCCAGAGCACTGCAGCGCTGGATTTGTTCAAAACCTGGCGTTACATTTTTTGGCGCAGCGCAATTTGTGGATTGCGACGTTTACCCTAGTCTCACAGCCGCCTAGGGCTGGTCTGTGCAACGCCTTGCAGCCGGTAGCGACACCGACTCAGGCGGTCAACCAGATTGCTTTTCTTGTCAGAAACCCAGCTACTGCCACGAAAGGCGCCGCC
>JAYULP010000455.1:0-3013 GCA_043763445.1 Polaromonas sp. | reverse complement strand
TCGGTGCCTTGCTCAATGATTGCTTTAATTTGATCAGCGGTAACGACCCGTGGACTTGAAACGACTTTACCTTTACCGTCAGCCTCGAGCGCAGAAATTTCAAGGTTCAAAAACCGATTAGCGGCAGAGCTGAAGATCGATACCGCCAATGCAGCTGGGTTGTAGCCGTTTTGCCCGATGGCTGGTAGATTAATAAAATTACTACCGGCGTCTACGCTGCCGCCTTGTCCGCTGCTTGCTACTGCGTTAGCATAAGACGAACCGATGGCAATTCGGTTAGCTCCAGCAAGCTGATAGCCCCCGTCGCCGCCATTTTGGGCGCGCAGGTCACTGCCGCCAAGCCGGATTCCGAGGGACCTGCCGAACGTGTCCGTCGCCTCGACGATTCGCGCCTCAATAACCACCTGTCGCACCGCCACATCAAGTTTGGCAATCATCGCCTGAATTTGGTCAAGTTTTGATGGGATGTCGGTTACGAAAAGCTGGTTTGTGCGGGCCTCAGAAATCACACTTCCACGAGGCGACAAAATACGCGAGCCGCCGGACGACCCGCCCACATTACCCGCCAACCCGGTTGCGACCTCAACAGCTCGCGCGTAATTCAGTTTGAAATCCTGCGTACGCAACGGCTCAAGGGTTTGTACTAAATTTTTAGACTCTAACTCCAGCTTCTCTTTTGCAGCTAACTCATCTTTCGGCGCAATTAACAAAACATTTCCTGTTTTGCGAACTCCTAAATTGCGCGCCTGCAAAATAATGTCCAAGGCTTGATCCCAGGGCACGTCCTTCAAGCGCAGAGTAACCGACCCAGCAACCGTGTCGGACGTGACAATGTTGAAGTTTGTGAAGTCTGCGATTACCTGAAGCAGCGAACGAATTTCAATATTCTGAAAATTCAACGACAGCTTTTCACCGCTGAACGTTTGGCCCTGCGTCAACTTGTTTGGATCGACCTTTTGCTCACGAACCTCGATAACAAACTGGTTGTCGCTTTGGTAAGCGCTATGTACCCATGCACCCTTGGGCTCCACCACCATTCTTACTTTGTCGCCGGTCTGGAAAGTTGTTACCGTTTGAATAGGCGTGCCGAAATCCGCCACATCCAGCTTGCGCTTAAGCCCTTCCGGCAGGCCTGTTTTTAAAAACTCCACCACCAAGGTCTGGCCTTGCTGACGAATATCCACACCGACTTGGTTATTTGCTAGATTCACCACGACGCGACCAGCAGAATCTGCTCCGCGGCGGAAATCAATATCCTTTATTGGCAATACATCGCTGTTGCGTCCCTCCGCAAACGTAGGCACAGTACCAGCGGGAGACGCTGCCACAACAGATGCCGGCTCGAGTGTTATAAAAAGCGACTTACCCTGAATTTCTGACTTAAAAACCGTAGCTGCCCGCAGATTAAGCACTACTCGCGTGCGGTCACCGGCTTGCACCACATTTGCTGATCGCAGGTTTCCAAGACTCAAATCTACTGTAGAGCGACTTAACGCGCTTGACACCCCAGGAAAATCAAGCGCAATACGGGCAGGTGTCTGAATGCTGAATCCGGTCGGAACCGCCAGCAGGGGCTCACTCAACTCAATGCGAATAACTTCAAAACCGCCCTGTACCGAGCCGGAAACAGACTGGATAGCGTTTGCCGTCTGACCAATTGCGGGCAGCGATAAACATATTAGAGTTGATAGCATCCAACCCAAAAACCCAAATGATTTACTTAAAGACGTCAGGTCATTTTTTGCCTTAGCCATGACATCGCTGAATATTTTGTAGCCGCTCATTTTGATCCCTCTAAAAGCTGTAACGCTGCTGTTCGCTCAACCCACTCGCCCGACGCATCCTGAACGATTTCACGAAGGGAGATACTGACGTCAGTAACTTGCGTTACCAAGCCGTAGTTTTGGCCAAGATAGTTGCCGACACCAACTTGATAAATCAAGCTATCGACCTTTACCAGCGCAACTGGCCTGCCCGACTTGAGCAAGCTACCCACCATAGAAATCGCATCGAGTGGTTGTGCTTCGAGCGGTTCCTTTCGCCGTGCCAGCTCGGGTGCCATCAGCGCAGCGTTCGATGAAGTTTGGGCTGAATCTCGCTTCAACGCCTGTGTTAATTTTAGGTTGCTAAACGGCTCCACCTCACCGGCCTGGGTATACGTTTGAGGCGCAAATTTGGTGGGTTCTTGCACAGGCTCAATTTTGGGACGCGCTGCGTCTCGTTGTTCTTTCATCCACTGTTGCAGCTCTTCTTGATCCGTTGAACCGCAGGAAACTAGCAGAGCAAGCGCTGGCATGGCAACTAGCAAGATTAGCGAACGTGCGTATTTCATTTGGCAACCCCTGGCGGCTTCGCGCTCTTCTTTTGTAGAGCCACTTCTTCGCTGTCGAGGTAGCGAAAGGTTTTGGCCGTAGTGTCAAGCGTTAGCGTGCCGTCTTTCCCGGGCACGATCGCTAAATTATTTAGGGTCACAATCCGCGACAAGCCAGCAATATCAGACGCAAAGGCACCAATGTCGTGGTATCGACCGGTAACCCGAACCGAAATCGGTAGCTCAGCATAATATTCCTTGACACTAATTTGACCCGGCCTGAATAACTCAAACTGCAGAGACCGTCCCAAACCAGCTTGATTGATATCCGAGAGCAGTGCATCCATTTCTGCTTTGCTTGGCAACTGTTTTTCAAGTTGAATCACGTACTGCTGAACCTGTTCACGCTGTTTTTGCAGCGCCTCAAGGTTTACGGCCTGAAGCAGTTTTTTCTTGTAATCGTCTTTCAGTACCAGTTCTTTGGCTTGCGTGACACTCAGCTCTTCGGCGGACGTGCTTAACCATGTAAACCAAAGCGCTACAGTCACCGCGGCAGCGATCATTAAGCACAATGCATATTTTGGAAGCGCGGGCCATGCAGCAGGATTATTTAGGTCAAGTCCGGTGAACTGCGATGCAATACGACTTTTGACAACAGAAAAGTCTATCGACGGTTTAGCTATTTTTGCCATGACTTGTCAA
>JAYULP010000454.1:0-1122 GCA_043763445.1 Polaromonas sp. | reverse complement strand
CCCGCACCTGCTCGGCCGCGCCGCGCCCGGCCCCGCTTACCGGAATCAGCCGATGTGCTGCCGTTTGCGGCAAAATGGCGGCCACGTCGTCTGGTGCTACATAATCGCGCTGATTCAAAAATGCTTGTGCTTTTGCAGCACGCATAATGGCAAGGCCAGCACGCGGACTCAGACCTTGTAGAAACCATCGCCCGGAGCGTGTTGCCGCCAACAGGTCTTGCAAGTAGCTGATCAAAGGCTCGCACGCATGCACCGCCTGCACCTCGGTTTGCAGCGCCAGCAGGTCATGCGGTGTCAGCACAGCGTGCAGTCGCTCAACCATGTCCCGCCGGTCACCACCGCGTAGCAGGGCGCGCTCCGCGCCGCGGTCGGGGTAGCCAAGTGAGATGCGCATGTGAAAGCGGTCGAGTTGAGACTCTGGCAGGGCATAGGTGCCCAACTGGTCATGCGGGTTTTGCGTTGCGATGACAAAAAACGGCAGCGGCAATGGCCGCGTTTCGCCCTCAACCGTGACCTGCTTTTCTTCCATTGCTTCGAGCAGCGCGCTTTGCGTTTTGGGGCTGGCACGGTTGATCTCATCGGCCAGCAGTACTTGCGCAAACACGGGGCCGGGGTGAAACACAAAGCTTTCTTTTTGCCGCTCGTAAATCGACACGCCCGACAGATCGCTGGGCATCAGGTCGGCGGTGAACTGCACGCGGGAGAACTGCAGCCCGAAGGAGCGGGACAGCGCGTGGGCCAGTGTGGTTTTACCGACACCGGGCACATCTTCGATCAACAGGTGTCCGCCAGCCAGCAGGCACGCCACGCAGTCACTGACCTGAACTGGCTTGCCGACGATCACCGTGTTAAGCTGAATCAGCAGCGCGGCGAGCTTTTCTTTTGCAGTCATATTGATTCCCATTGCATCACGTTAACCCAAAATATTGAGGCCATGAACGCCACTGGATATTTCTCCCACCGGGATTGTAAAAAACACGAAATGGGGCCAGGTCATCCGGAATGCCCCGAGCGCTTGGACGCTATCGAGGACTGGCTGCTCGCTACTGGTGTTGCCGATGCACTTGAGCAGCGCGAAGCCCCGCTGGCGGCGTTGACGGACATTGAGCTGGCCCATGGCCG
>JAYULP010000453.1:0-7516 GCA_043763445.1 Polaromonas sp. | reverse complement strand
GCTGAACGGCTCTAATGCGCGCATTTATCGCCTCGCATTTGTGCTGGACGGTAGCAAACTCAACTTCAGTGTGGTGGGCACTGACGGCGGTTTGATTGAACGCGCTGAATCAGTCACCGAGGCGTTTATTGCGCCAGGCGAGCGCTTGGATGTACTTTTTGATGCCGGACAAGCAGAGCCTGGCAAGGCTATTTTCCTAAAAAGTCTAGCGTTTGATGCGATGGAAAACGAAGGCGACATGGGCGGCAAACGCAATTGGGTGGGCGATCACGACAAGCGTGAGACGAGCAGTATGAGCAGTATGAGCAGTATGGAATCTAGCTCATCCCGACTTGCTATGGGTGCTGAATTTAATATCCTAAAACTCAGCGTAATGGTCGGCGACCGTACAACTGCACGACTGCCTGCAATACTTTCAAAAATCAAAGCTATTGCAAAAGACGGGGCAACAAAGCGCGACATAGATTTGTCGATGCGAGACATGAGCTTTTTAATCAATGGGCTGCGATATCAGGCGAAGCAAATTGCTTTTGATGTCAAACGCGCGACGGTGGAAATCTGGACCATACGCAATCCGGCTATCGGCATGCCGCATCCCTTGCATATTCACGGCTTTTCATTTCAAGTGGTGGAGCGGCTAAACAGCCCGCCGCATGTGTCTGACGTTGGGCAATTCGGCGGGGGTCGCACAGTGAGTGATTTGGGCCTCAAGGACACAGTGTTGGTGTGGCCCGGTGAGACGGTGCGTATCGCAATTGACTTTAGCCACGACTTTCCTGGCAACCAAACCTATGTGTTTCATTGCCACAACCTCGAGCATGAGGACGCCGCAATGATGATCAACTTTCGCGTGGTGACATGACCGTCGCCCAGCCCTGCCGTCAGGCTGAGCACGGCAAGCAACGCTGGTTAGATTAAATAGTGACAACAAAAGGAGTGGAGATGTACTACGAGAACATGATGGGTATGCATGCCATTTGGTGGATTTTCTGGGTAGGGCTGTCTGTTTATTTGTTGTTTTGGGGCGGCCCCACCAATGCGCTGCGGCGCAACCGGCCGCGTGAGACGCCTCACGAAGCGCTACGCCGACGCTTAGCCAGTGGTGAGGTAAGCGCAGAAGAGTATGAAAAAAGAAAAACCTTGCTGGACCGCGACAGCTGAGCTGCGCACAGCGCTGTGACTGCACCGAACACGAGGGAAATCACCGTGACTACTGTTGAGCTCAACGTCCAAGGTATGCACTGCGGTGGCTGCGTCAAGCGGGTCACGTTGGCGTTGCTGCCATTGCCGGGCGTCAGTGGGGTGGACGTCAATCTTGCTGCGGCTCGCGTCAGCGTGGTGGGCAGCTTTGCACAGGGCGCGCAGGCCTTGGCGCTGGCGTTGACGGTCGCAGGCTATCCGGCAACGCTGGCTGATGGAGCCGCCGCTGAGGCTGAAAAATCGGGCAGTTGCTGTGGGTAAACCGGTGGCCAGCGCAGCGGCATTGGGCACGGTGTACACCTGCCCAATGCACTCGCAAGTCAGGCAAGACTCGCCGGGTAGTTGCCCGATTTGTGGCATGACGCTCGAGCCGCTGATGCCCGAACTCAGTGCAGACGGCAACACCGAGTTGGTTGACTTTCGGCATCGGTTTTGGTGGACCTTACCCTTGAGCGTGGTAGTTACCACGCTGGCGATGGTGGGGCATAAATTAGCCTTGTTTGACATGGCGACGCAAAGCTGGGTGGAGTTTGTGCTGTCCTTGCCTGTGGTGCTGTGGGCCGGCTGGCCATTTTTTGAACGGGGCTGGCAATCGCTTGTCAACCAAAGTCCGAACATGTGGACATTAATCAGCCTAGGCACTGGCGCAGCGTTTGTCTACAGCGTCGTTGCATTGCTTTTTCCGCAGGTGTTCCCTGTGTCTTTTGTCTCGATGGGGCGTGTAGCGGTTTATTTTGAAGCGGCTGTGGTGATCATCTCTTTGACCTTGCTCGGCCAGCTGCTTGAACTCAAAGCGCGGTCGCAAACCTCAGCGGCAATCAAGTCCTTGCTTAGACTGTCACCTAAAACCGCACGGCGTATTGGCACAGATGGCCAGGAAGAAGACATTGCTTTGAGCCATGTGCACGTTGGCGATGTGCTGCGTGTTCGGCCTGGAGAGAAGGTGCCAGTGGACGGCGTGGTCACACAGGGCAGCAGCTCACTTGACGAGTCCATGCTGACCGGCGAGCCGCTACCCGTCAGCAAACGCGCTGGCGACCAGCTCATCGGCGCGACGCTTAACACCAGTGGTTCCCTGCTGATGCGCGCCGAGCATGTGGGCAGTGCCACGGTGCTGTCGCAAATTGTGCAGATGGTCTCGCAGGCGCAGCGTTCAAAAGCGCCAATGCAGCGTATGGCCGATGTGGTGGCCGGGTATTTTGTGTACGGTGTGGTGGCGGTAGCTGTTGTGACGCTGTTGGCGTGGGGGCTTTTTGGCCCGCAGCCGAGTTGGGTGTTTGGCCTTATCAACGCAGTTTGCGTGCTGATTATTGCTTGCCCGTGCGCCTTGGGCTTGGCCACGCCAATGTCCATTATGGTCGCCACTGGGCGCGCTGCAACGCAAGGGGTGTTGTTCCGCGACGCGGCCGCAATTGAAAACCTGCGTAAAGTCGACACGCTGGTGGTGGATAAAACTGGCACGTTAACCGAAGGTCATCCGGCATTTCACAGTGTGGTGGCCGCTCCCGGCTTTTCACCTGATGACGTGTTGCGCCTGGCAGCCAGCTTGGACCAAGGCAGCGAGCATCCGCTAGCACAAGCTATTGTGCGTGCTGCCAAAGCAAAAAACATGGCACTTAGCGCGCCTGAGCACTTTGACTCAGCGTCGGGCATTGGGGTGAAAGGGCAGCTCGGGGGTCAACAACTTGCCTTGGGCAACACCACGTTAATGCAGCAGGCTAGCGTGTCAGTGGTTGTCCTGTTAGCGCAAGCTCAAGCGCTGCGTGCAGAAGGTGCTAGCGTGATGTACCTGGCGGTAGACGGACAACTTGCTGGTGTAGTGGCGGTGTCTGACCCGGTAAAACAAAGCACTCCAGAGGCACTGGCAGCGCTCAAGGCATCCGGTTTGCGGCTGGTGATGGCAACTGGTGACGGGCTGACAACAGCCAAAGCAGTTGCTCAGCGCCTAGGCATTGATGATGTACGCGGCGAGGTCAAACCGGCCGACAAGCTCAGACTGGTCGAGCAGCTGCAGTCCGAGCGTCATGTTGTCGCCATGGCGGGTGACGGCATTAACGACGCGCCCGCGTTAGCCAAAGCAGACGTCGGCATTGCGATGGGCACTGGCACCGATGTAGCCATGAACAGTGCGCAAGTCACGCTGGTCAAAGGCGACCTGCGCGGCATTGTGATAGCGCGTGCTTTGTCAGCGGCCACAGTGGCCAATATGAAGCAAAACCTCGCCTTTGCGTTTGTCTACAACGCCTGCGGCATCCCCATTGCTGCAGGCGTCTTGTATCCGTTGACGGGCTGGTTGCTCTCACCAATGGTGGCTGCTGCTGCGATGAGTTTGAGCTCTGCTTCAGTGATTTTTAATGCGCTTCGCCTGCGCAACGCCAAACTCTAAGGTCGGCCTTGGCGTGAAGGTAAACAAGGCATTGCCACCTCGCAGCCGCCCCGGGTGGGTTGAGCCGGCTTTAGTTGGCCAGTTCAATATCGGTCACAACAATGGCACCGCCGGCTTTTTCGGCACTGAACTTCACCTTGTCACCCGCTTTTACTTGGCTCAGCATCGCTGGGTCTTTGAGCTGAAACACCATAGTCATGCCGGGCATGTCGAGGTTTTTGATCTCGCCATGTTTGATGGTGATTTTTTTGGATTCCATGTCGACTTTTCGGACTTCGCCGTCGGTCATTGCAGGCTTGGGTACCGCCGCCGTGGCGGGTTTTGCGTCTGCAGTTGCCGGCGCGCCAGCCTGGGCAAAGCCGGCTGCCACTAAGGCGGATACCAACACAAGTGAAGTGATTTTTCTCATGGCGATTTATCTCGATAAGTTGAATTAAACAGGATTTTTGTGAACGCAAAGTGGCAGATAAAAAAGCACGAATCTTATTTACGGTCAAACGTAAGCATGTTGCGTTTTTTAGTATTTGCCGCCGCTGTGCTTTGGTGTGGCCTTGGCACTGGCGACCGTGACGAGGCCCTTCATACCGGCGTCGTAATGCCCTGGCTGGAGGCAGGCAAAGCTGACGGCTCCAGCGTTTGTGAACTGCCAAACAATCTCGCCTGACTTGCCGGGCTTAAGGGTCAGCATATTGGCATCGGCGTGTTCCATCTCAGGGCTCTTTTTCATAGCCTCATGATGCTCCTTGAGGTCTTTTTCTGTACCTAGCACCATTTCATGGGTAAGTTGACCGCTGTTTTTGATGACAAATCGAACCGTTTCGCCTTTTTTGACCGCCACGCTTGCCGGGCTGTAGCGCATGGTGTCGAGCATATCGACGTTGACCGTGCGGGTGACTCTTGCGGCCAGGCCCGCCTTGCCGATTTCGTGGTCAGCCTGAGCGTGTCCGCCAGCGTGCGTGCCGGCGGCAAGCGCCGACACCGCCATCAGCAGCGCGGGTGCAGCTAACGTCATGATTATTTGATTTCGTACTGTCATAAAAGCCTTATTTTTAAGATTCAAACCATTGAGCTGAAACAGGGCTTAATGCCCCATGGCGCTTTTGCCCCCCAGCTGGGGCTTACGCACCTGCACTTCGACGTCTTTGGCGGGCATGTTCTGCGCTTTCATGGTGTGTCCGCCCTCAGCGGCAAAACGGGCCGGGTGGGGCGCGGCACCTGTCCATTCGTAAGCCACAGTGCCAGCGGGGTGCTTGTACCAGCCTGGGTCTTTATAGTCGCCGGACTTTTGGTCTTTACGTACCTTGACCATGCTGAACATGCCGCCCATTTCGACACTGCCAAAAGGGCCTTCGCCCGTCATCATGCGGGCGGTGTTGTCTGGCAGTGGCATGTCCATTTCAGCCATGTCGGCCATACCGCGCTCGCCCATCACCATGTAGTCTGGAATCACGTTGCTGATGTTGCGCACGATGTTGCGGTGGTCCACGCCTATCAGCGTCGGCACGTCATGGCCCATGGCGTTCATGGTGTGGTGGCTTTTGTGGCAATGAAAGGCCCAGTCGCCTTCTTCGTCGGCTACAAACTCAATTTGCCGCATCTGCCCCACCGCGACGTCAGTCGTTACTTCGGGCCAGCGGCTGGACTTGGGTGTGGGCCCGCCGTCGGTGCCGGTGACGGTAAATTCGTGGCCGTGCAGGTGTATGGGGTGATTGGTCATGGTCAGGTTGCCAAATCGAATGCGTACCTTGTCGTTTTTACGCACCACCAGTGGGTCAATGCCGGGGAACACACGGCTGTTCCAGCTCCATAGGTTGAAGTCCAGCATAGTCATGATTTTGGGGGTGTACGCGCCGGGGTCGATGTCGTAGGCGTTGAGCAAAAACACAAAGTCGCGGTCCACCTCCTCGATCAACGGCGTCTTGGCTTTGGGGTGGGTGATCCAAAAACCCATCATGCCCATGGCCATCTGGGTCATCTCGTCGGCGTGCGGGTGGTACATGAACGTGCCGGGGCGGCGAGCTACAAACTCATAAACATAGGTTTTGCCAACCGGAATTGCTTTTTGGTTTAGTCCCGCTACGCCGTCCATGCCGTTGGGCAGGCGTTGGCCGTGCCAATGCACGCTGGTGTGCTCAGGCAGTTTGTTGGTCACAAAAATACGCACCCGGTCGCCTTCAACCACTTCAATGGTCGGGCCGGGGCTTTGGCCGTTATAGCCCCAGAGGTGGGCTTTAAAGCCCGGTGACATCTCACGCACCACCGGCTCAGCGAGCAGATGGAACTCCTTGACGCCCTGGTTCATGCGCCACGGCAGGCTCCATCCGTTGAGGGTAACAACCGGGTTGTAGGCACGGCCCGTCTCGGGGATCAACGGGGCCATGGTGTCGGGCTTGGTTTGCAATACCGGCTCTGGCAGCGCCGCCATTGCCACCTTGCTGATGGCAGCGGTGGCTACGGCGGTGGTGATGGCGCCAGCGCCGGCCAAAAAATTGCGTCGGTTGGTCATGTGGCTTGGGTCCTGAAGTGAGGTGGTGAAAATCAATGTCCGGCAGCTTCGCCGCTGACACCTGCTGAGGCAGTGGCCTGCATCACACCGGTCGGTTTGCCGGTGATGGACGCGCTAAGGGCTGCGTCGGCCAGCCAGAACTGTTGGTAGGCGTTGATGGCGGCCACCACCGCTGATATTTGGTCCCGGTTGTCGGCGATCAGCTCAAACACGCTAATTAACATGCCGTTGTAACGCAGCACGTTTTCCTCGCTGATGGCTTTGCGTAGCGGCACAATTTCGTCGCGGTAATGCCGCGCTACGTCATACGCTGTGCGGTAGGCCGAGTAGCTTTCACGCAGCTGGGACGAGGCATTGCGCACGGTGCTGTCATAACGATTGGCAGCGGCCACAGCGCTGGCATCCATCGCGCTGCGTTGGGCATTACCCCAGTCAAAAATGGGCAATCGAATGCCCAGCTCAAAGCCGTTGCGTGGGGTGCTGCGGGTGCCTTGCGCGTTGTCAAAAACGGTATCGCGTCGAATGCCCAGCTCCACATCCACTAGGCTGTTCAATAGCGCCAGTCCTTGTGACTTACCCGCAATATCGAGCTGGTTGCGCGCAATTTGCACGTCTAGCCGCTGCTCCGGCGCTATTGCATTGACAGCCTCAAGGGGTTGGGGCGTTCTGGGTAGATCGGCAAGCCGCTCAGGCAGCTTGAGCGCTGCGGCTTGCGTGTCGGTCAGTCCCAGTTGCCGTGTCAAGTCCTCGCGGGTGGCTGTGGCGGTGTGTTGGGCACTGGCAAGCCGCGCAACGGCATCAGCGTAGAACACCTGCTGGCGGGCACGCTGCAGTTTGGTGAAGTTGCCCACCTGCTGCATGCGTTTGGCCAGCTCCGCGCTGGCCTGCGCCGCGGTGCTGATCTGCTGGGCGTACTGTAACGACTGCTTAGCTGACACCGCCCGTATCCAGGACTGTCGCACCTGGGTGAGCTGATCGACCACATCGGCTGCCAGTTGAACTTTTGCCTGCGCGCTCTGGCCTTGGGCAATCGCCTGCCGCTGCGGCAGTGTCAGCAGGTCAAGCAAGCCAAACGAGAGCAGACGACCGATCTCCAGTGTGCTGCCCGCCCAGATACGCTCAAAAGTAAACACCGGGTTGGCAATGCGCCCGTTTTGTCCGGCTTGTGCCAAGCTCATCGCGCTTTGTGCCAGCAGACTTTGCACCGCTGGGCTGTTGCACAGGGCAAGCTGAACCGCTTGACTCATGCCCAGCGGTTCAGCGAGCAACTCGGCGCTGAGTTTGGCACGTGCTTGTTGCTGTGCTGGGGTGCGGCTCAGCTCAAGTTTGCCCTCGGTAAAACCATGCGTTTGCAAGTGGGTGTCTTGCACCGCCTGGTCAATGTTCACTGCGGCGCAACCGGTCAGCATCAGCGTAGCAATAGC
>JAYULP010000452.1:0-7540 GCA_043763445.1 Polaromonas sp. | reverse complement strand
CGCCGCCGCTGGCAAAAGTGACGATGCCCGGCTACGGCTTGTCGTCAGCCCCGCCACCGAAGGCTGGCGAAGCAGGCCGCAAGTTAGCTGCACGGCATCGAAAAGCGCTGGTAAAGGGGTACGCTGCAGGCGGCTATTTTGCTATGTTATAAATAGCAATAAAGCAAATTTTTATAACGGCAAAGTGCATTTTTGGCGTTAAAACAGCATTTTCAAACCGCGAAGAGCTGCTGCCTTGCCGCGCCACCACCGGGGGCTGCAGCTGGTCACAGGCCGCCACCGCAGTGTGAAGACACCGACGCCCTGCGGCTGCGCGCACTGCCGCACTGAGGGCCAGCAAACGGCGGTTGATGTGCTCGGCGAAGCGCAGGTTAAGCGGCTGCGCCAGGGCGTAAAACGCAAGGCTTTAGCAGCAAGGCGGACGCTGGTGCCGCAGCCACGCACTGCAGTGTTGCTAGCCGCGACGAGTCAGGCGGCGGGGTGGTACAGGTCCGGCCCTAGTCATACGCACGGGTCAACCGACGCAGCAGCGCTGCGCTGTGGCTGAAAAAAGTAGGGTGCGGGTGTTGTTTTTGACCGTAAAGTCATGGCGTGACTTATCTGCTACTTTTATTGCGCCGCCGAGGCGTGTGACATGACCCAAGAACAACTTCTTGCAGCGAGCCTGTTTGCCGCCGTCAGCTCCATCACGCCTGGGCCCAACAACACCCTGATGCTGGCGTCCGGCGTGAACTTTGGAGTCAAGCGCTCCTTGCCGCACCTCGCCGGCATTACCTTAGGCTTCGGCGCCATGCTGCTGCTGTTGGGCTTGGGCTTAAATGCACTGCTGAGCCTGTTTCCGGCGCTGTTGCAGGTTTTGCGCTTTGCCGGTGTGACCTACCTGCTGTGGCTGGCATTTGCGCTGGCCCGCGCTACGCCAGCAGCCCTTGGCAGCGCCAGCACGCTGCAGCCGATGGGGTTTTGGGCAGCTGTCGCATTTCAGTGGGTCAACCCCAAGGCCTGGGTGATGGCTACCACCGCCTTGACGGCTTACCTGCCCGCGCACGCCGGCTGGACACAGCTAGCGCTGCTGTCGGGCCTGTTCATGCTGATCAATGCGCCCTGCGTGGGCGTCTGGCTCACCTGTGGCAACGCCATGCGCGCTTGGCTGCAAGACCCTAGGCGACGGCGCGCATTCAACCTCACCATGGCGGTGGCCTTGCTGCTGTCTCTGTACCCCTTGCTGCGCCGCGAGTAACGCGCCGCTGGCCCCCAACACCAGCCCTTGCCACCGCCTTGTTATGTTGACGGCCGTGTGGGTTGCGGTTGCGGTTGCGGTTGCGCCTTGACCGAACCGCTTTTGGAGATGTGATGACAACGCCCCCTGTTTACCGCCCACAAGACAGGCTTTTCAAGCAAGTCGATGTGTTCACCGACGCGCCTTACCTGGGCAACCCGCTGGCTGTGGTGCTGGACGCCACCGGGCTGAGCGACGACGCGATGCAGCGCTTTGCCCGCTGGACGCAGCTGTCAAAAACTACGTTTTTACTGCCGCCCACGCAGCCCACGGCCGACTACCGGGTACGCATTTTTACGTCTGCTGGCGAGCTGCCGTTTGCGGGTCACCCAACGCTGGGCAGTTGCCACGCTTGGCTGCAGGCCGGTGGGCAGGCCATGCAGCCGGACGTCGTCGTGCAAGAGTGTGGCCAGGCGCTGGTGACTATTCGCCGTGACCGCCAGCCTGATGGCGCGCAGCGGTTGGCTTTTGCCGCACCAGCCCTGACACACCGCGCACCCACCGCCGCGCTGCAGGCCCAGCTCGCCGCCGCGCTGGGCTTGCAGGCACGGCAGATTCACCGGGCACAACTGCTGGACAACGGCCCGACCTGGCTCGCACTGCTGCTGGACAGCGCCGACACCGTGCTGCAACTGGAGCCGGACCATGGCGCGTTAATGCAACTGGGCTACAAGGTCGGCGTGGCAGCACCGCATGCGCCCACCACACCGTCGGCCTTGATTGGGCGCGTCAACCGCGAGGCGCGCGCCTTCCAAGTAAATGAGCAACGCGCCCCGCCGGGCGACCCGCTAAGCGCTGACATTGAAGTTCGGGCTTTTGCCGCGCTGGTCGGCGTGCCGGAAGACCCCGTCACCGGCAGCTTGAACGCCAGCCTAGCCCAGTGGCTGATGGCGGACGGCGTGCTGCCCGAGCGCTACACCGCACACCAAGGCGCGTGCTTGGGCCGCGCTGGCTTGGTTTACCTGCAGCGCGACGCCGCCGGGCAGGTGTGGGTCGGCGGGGATGTGGTGAGCTGCATTGACGGCCGCGTCACGCTGTGAGGCGGCCACATGTTCGTCGCCGGTGTCCCACCGCACACCCTCAGACCAATAGAAGTTGGTCACGGCTGAGCGCGTAAAACATCGACGACGCGGCGCAGCGGGTCTACCCGTCATTTCAGCCGACCCCGCAGTAGCGCTGGGCCCCGTCCAGCCAGCGGCTGGGCCCGCACGGCTCGACCAAACACGAAAACACGACCACCACACGCCGGTGGGCGCGTTCAAAATTCGAGGCGGTTTCACCTATTTTGAGCCGTTACAGCGCAGCGGTTCCCAGCCAGCCGAGGCGGTGGCGGCTACCCGGAGTAGCCACGGTCAGGCCACGGGCCGGGCGGCACGGGCCCATGGCTTGGCCCGCACCACCGGGGTGCCGCGTGGCAGTTCGCCGGAAAAAATGCGGCTATGCGCGCCCTGAGCGCGGGCCCTGGTGGAGTCCAGAGACGAGTTTCAGGCCGCCGGTGAACATGCCGCAGCGCAGCGCGGCGCTGATTTGGCGCCAAGTTTTTACCCCCACTTGGTTAGCGGTGCAGGTCGCTGTTGGTGGGCGTTTTTCAAAGTTGTACCGCAGCTGGACGTAGCCTGTCTGTGTGTATGTATGTATGTTGGCATGGGCGCTGGTGCTGGCGCTGGGGCGGCCATTGCAGCGGCGCTGGCCTTGGGCTTGCGCCGCTGCAATCATTGGCGTGGTCAGCGCCCACGCCACCGGCTATGCCGACGCCGTCGCTGCGGGCCAAGTGCGCTAAGCACCGGTGAGCACCCGGCGAGCCAACGCTGTGGCCTGCTGCATCAACGAGGCGGCAGCGCTGGCCGTGTTAGCCCCGCACCCGGACCACAGCGTGCAGGTAGGCGACACCGAGCTTGCCGGCGCAGCGCAGCCGCTGCAGGCCGACACCCATAGCGTTGGCCAAGGGCGCCAGCGCAGCCCGTTTTGCAGCGGCAATGCAGCAGCGCACTCGGCTTAAACACCCAGCGGTGAGCGTCACACTGGGCGGTGGCAATGTAGCGGCGCAAGTGTTTGCGCGGCGGCTGGCCGGTCAGTGGGTTTGAAGCAAGGTTTGCAGCGGGCCGGCCGCTGCCAGCACCGCATCAACCAACGCCCCCCGCAGCGGATGCGGCGCAGCCACGTCGGGCAGCAACAGGCTGACGGTAAACGCAATCGCTACGCTGAGCGGGCGCACCACCAGCCCGGAGCCAGCGGCTTGCGCCATCTCCAGTGCCGTTAGCGGGTTGACGATGGCCACCCCTAGAGCCTGCCGCACCAGCGCGCACACCGCTACCGCACTGGTGGTTTCAATTTGGCTCACCCGCTGCACGCCGGCCTGGGCAAACACCCGGTCAATCTCGGCGCGGTACGGATCGCCCGGGGCCAGGCTGATGAAGCGTTCGCCTTCAAAATCACGGGGCTGCAGCACTGCACGCGCCGCCAGCCGGTGGCCTTGCGGCAGCACCGCAACCTCATTGGCCTGCAAAATCGTGCGCAACGCAACGCCCGCCGGTGCTTGTGTGGTCTCGCTCAGGCCGGCGTCAAAGCGCTGCTCGCTCAGCGCTTGCTCTAGCCAGGGCGACTCGTGCGGGCACACGCTGACGGCTAGCTCAGGGGAGCTGCGTGCCAGCTGGCGCAGCGCCTGCGGCACCAGCGCGTGAGCCAATGCCGGCAAGCAGGCCAAGCGCAGGCGGCCGCTGCTCAGCTGGCGCAGCGCCTGGGCATGGGTGGCAATTTGCGCCAAGCCGATAAATGAGCGCTCGACCTCTTGCAGCAGCGCCAGCGCCCGCACCGTGGGACGCAAGCGGCCGCGCAGCCGGTCGAACAAGTCAAAGCCCAGCAGCTGCTCTAGCCGCGCCAGCTCACGGCTCAGCGTTGGCTGGGACGAGGCCACCACCTCGGCGGCACGACTGAGGTTGCCATGCAACATGATGGCGCGAAAAATGCTCAGCTGGCGGTGGGTGATCGCTGGGGGACTTGCCGGGGCAATCGCTGCGGCTGTAGCAAGGAACATACCGAAACTATATCAAGCTTGAATAGTTGCCCAACAAAAATAGCATTGATGAAATCATTCCAAGTGGGCATAGTCACTGCTATGAGCCCTTTCGCCCCCACTACCCTTGCCCAACTCGCCCAGCAACACGGCACTCCGCTGTGGGTTTATGACGCCGCTGTGATAGCCCGGCAGGTTGCCGCGCTGCGCCAGTTTGATGTGATCCGTTTTGCCCAAAAAGCCAACTCCAACACCCATATTCTTCGCCAGCTGCGGCAGCTGGGCGTGCAGGTGGACGCGGTGTCGCTGGGTGAAGTTGAGCGGGCGCTGACGGCCGGGTTTCAGCCCGGCGAGCACGACGGCCACCACCCTATTGTGTTTACCGCTGACCTGCTGGACCAGGCCACGCTTGCCCGGCTCACCACGCTGGGCATCGCGGTGAACTGCGGCTCCATCGACATGCTGGACCAGCTCGGCGCTGCGACCCAGGCCAGCAGGCCTGGCCACCCGGTGTGGCTGCGCATCAACCCCGGCTTTGGCCACGGCCACAGCAACAAAACCAACACCGGCGGCGAGCACAGCAAGCACGGCATCTGGCACACCGATTTGCCCGAAGCCTGTGCCCGCGTCCGTGCCAACGGTTTGACGCTGCTCGGCCTGCACATGCACATCGGCTCAGGTGTGGACTATTCGCACCTGCAGGACGTGTGCGCAGCCATGGTCACGCAGGTGAAAACCGTGGTCGAGCAAGGCCTGGACCTAAAGGCGATTTCTGCCGGCGGCGGGCTGTCAATTGCCTACCAAGCCGGTGAGCCGGTGGTGGACACGCAGCACTACTTCGAGCTGTGGGATGCGGCGCGCCAGCAGGTCGCCGCGCAATTGGGCCACCCCGTCACGCTGGAGCTGGAGCCGGGCCGCTACCTGGTGGCCGAGTCGGGCGTGCTGCTTGCTGAAGTGCGCGCCACCAAAAACATGGGCAGCAAGCACTTTGTGATGGTTGACGCTGGTTTCAGCGACCTGATGCGCCCCGCCATGTACGGCAGCTACCACGGCATCAGCGTGCTGCATGCTGACGGCAGTCAAGCTACCGGCGCCGTCCAAGACACGGTACTGGGCGGGCCGCTGTGCGAGTCGGGCGACGTGTTTACCCAGGGCGAAGGGGGCGTGGTGCTCACCCGTCCACTGCCTGCCGCGCAGGTGGGCGACCTGGTGGTGCTGCACGACACCGGCGCTTATGGCGCGTCAATGTCGTCAAACTACAACACCCGCCCTTTGATTGCTGAAGTGATGGTCGAGGGCGGCCAAAGCCGGCTGATTCGGCGCAAACAAACGGTAGCCGAGCTGCTTGCGCTGGAGGCGCTGTAAGCTCAGTTAAGCGCCGCAGCCATTTCAAACCGGCCTGAGAAGCTTAAAAAAGCTCTCTCAAGGCACTTTTATGATCTTTTATGCTTCTGGCCGTTGTGTTTACTTGCTGCACAGCTATATAAATAATAGCAGTTGTCGTGCCCTCAATGTTCACCGAAGAAAGTCGCGGTGGCAACGCTTGGCGAGCTGGCTCAGCCGTCATTGGCTACCGGCCGCAAACAGCCGCGCCAGCGTGGCGGCAGGTCGCAACCGGGACAACGCCTGCGCTGCGGCCGTGGCCGCGTGGCGTAAATTGTGGTGATGGGAACTCTCTACCTTGTGCGCCACGGCCAGGCCTCGTTTGGGGCCGACGACTACGACATCCTCAGCGCGTTGGGCCATCAGCAGGCACAGCAGCTGGGCGCGTACTTCAAGCGCAAGGCTATCCGGTTTGACGCTGCGCTGCATGGCACCTTGAAGCGGCAGACGCAGACGTTTGACGGCGTTTGTAGCGGTTCGGGCCAAGCGTTAACGGCCTTGCGCTGGCCTGGCCTGAACGAGTACGACAGCCGCGCCATACTGGCTGCCAGCCACGCCCAGCCGCTACAAAAACCCGACTCGCCCGAGGCTTACCGGGCGCATTTTCGCTTGCTAAAAGTCGGCTTGGCGCAGTGGATGGCCGGGCTTATCAGCCCGGTCGGTATGCCCAGCTACACCGAATTTGTGCGCGGCGTCACCCGTGCGCTGGACCAGGTGCGCCAGCACCACACCGGCAATGTGCTGCTGGTGTCCAGCGGCGGGCCTATTTCAGTGGCCGTGGGCCATGTGCTGGGCTGCAGCCCACAGGCCGTCATTGAGCTGAACCTGCGTATTCGCAACACCTCAGTTACCGAGTTTGCCTTCACGCCCAAGCGCCACATGCTGGTGACTTACAACACGCTGCCGCATCTGGACGCGGCCGAGCAGCTCAGTTGGATAACTTATACCTAAAACCGCTGGCAACGCCAACCGGCTGAGCTAAGCCCAGTTGGCGGGCAAGCGCGGCCTTTAGTAGCGCAAGGTGTCAGCGGGCAGGCGGTCAATTTCACCCAGCAACTGCGCCAGGCTTCGGCCCGCAGCGTCCAGTAGCGCATGGCCCTTGACAGCTGTGGCCGCTGCGGCGTTTCCCACCGCGCCACACGGGTTGTAGTCCTGCATTTGCCAGGCCAGCTTGGCGCTTTTACCGTCGCCCAGCAGGCTGAACAAGGTGGCTCGGTGGGCTGCTGCGGACTCAAAATTCTGCGCCTTGGCCATGTCCACCTGGTCGGGCCGCAGCGCTAGCATCATGGATGTTTCCATGTCGCCTGCATGAATGCCAAAACGGTGCTCATGCGCGCTGAACTGACTGGCTACATTGACCCCGGCAGCGTCAAGCAACGGCAAACTAAACCAGTTCACGCTGTAGACCAGCATACCCAGGCGCGCCCGCAGGTCTCGCGCCACCACATCGAGCAAACCGACCTGCCCGCCGTGCGCGTTGAGCAGCACCAGCTTTTTGACGCCGGTGGCCGCCACGGACTCGGCCAGCTCGGTCCACAGCCCAATGATGGTTTGAGCCTTCAGTGTGAGCGTGCCGGCAAAAGCCGTGTGCTCCGGGCTATAGCCAACGGCCTGCGTCGGCAGGAACAGCACCGGCTGCGCCACGGGGATATGGGGCAACGCCGCCGCCACCACGCCGTCGACCAGCGTGGCATCCACATTCAGCGGCAAATGCGGGCCATGCTGCTCAATGGCCGCTACCGGCAGCACGGCAATGGTTCGAGGCAAGTCCAAGGCGTGAAAGTCTGGCGATTTAAGGCTCGCCCAGTGGCGCGTTGGAGTGGTCATGTGGGGTACTTTGGCGCTGTGTTGACGAGTTTTTAGCTGTG
>JAYULP010000451.1:0-3027 GCA_043763445.1 Polaromonas sp. | reverse complement strand
ATAAGAGAATTTTGTTTGCTACAACTTACATAGCAAAGTAGGCAACAGACAAGCGGGCAAAAGTCCAATTAACCACTTATTTAGCCAATCGGCCTGCGGCCCACAGCACCTGGTCAACCACTGCCTGCACTTTGCTACGGTCTGCCTCCCGCAGCAAAGCGCCGGTGGTGTCAAACGCCTCACCAGCGTGGGCCAGCGCAAACGCTTTGGGGGCTACCCAGCATTGCAAATTAAGCAGCAGGGGAGCCAAATGGCTTTGGGAGCGTAAGCCGCCCAAAGCTCCGGGCGACGCGCTCAGCAGGCCCACCACCTTGCCGGCAAACGCCCGGCTACCGTCCTTCCAAAGCGGCTCGGACTTCACCGGGCTGGACGCCCAGTCGAGCGTGTTTTTAAGTAGCGCGGTGTAGCTGCCGTTGTACTCGGGCGAGCAAATCAGCCAGGCCGGGTGGTCAAACATCAATTGCTTGAGCTGCATCACATCTGGCGGTGTAGCCACCGTTTCCAGGTCGGCGTTGTACATCGGCACCTCAAAGTCTGCCAGCTCAATGTGGCGCACCTGCGCCCCACTGGCGCGCGCCAGGTCGGCCGCCACATGGGCTAGCCGACGGTTGAACGAGTTTTGGCGGCTGCTGCCGGCAAAAACCAATAGTTTGGGCGGTGCCGCAGTGCTGGAGGAGGCTTGAAAGGTCATGCCTTGATTTCACCAGATTTAAAGACCCTGCGCGCTGGCAAAGTACGGCTGTTCAGTGCGGCGCTTGCTTGGTTAAAATGTACTAAATTACTCACTTTGTACAAAATGCACACTATAGCCTTGAGTGAATTTCGTGCCAATGCGTCAGCCATGATTGACCTGGTCGAGCAAGGCGACACCGTGCGTATTTTGCGGCACGGCAAACCGGTGGCTGAACTGGTGCCGCTGAGCGCCAACAGACAGGCAAAAGTGCCAAGCTGGAAGCGTCCAATCGAGCCTTTGCACATTGTTCGCCCGGATGGGAAAACGGGTGCGCAGCTGATCATTGATGAGCGCCAGGGCGGCTGGTGATGCGGGTGCTGCTGGACACCTCGGCGCTGTACAAGCGCTACAACCACGAGGCCGGGCGCGATCAGCTGATGGCGGTAAGCGAGCGCGCTGATGAGCTGGTGATTGCCGGCCACTGCAAGGCCGAAATCGCGTCGGCGCTGAACCGGCAGCGACACGAGGGCCTGCTTAACGCTCAGGACTACGCCCGCATCATGGCGGTGGTGAAGGCGGATTTTGACGACTTCACTTTGTTTGCGCTGGACGCGCGGGTTGAGGCTTTTGCGGTGGCGGCCATGGAGGCTGGCCGCCTACCGGCAGCAGACGCGCTGCACATTGGCACGGCCAAAGCGGCCTATGTTGACCTGTTTGTGACCGCTGACAAGCGCCAAGCGCAGGCCGCGCAAGCGCTTGGCTTAAGCACTGAATTGATAGACGCCTGAAAAATGGCCCCCATGTCTGCGGCACAGCCGCTTGTTTATTCCCCAAAAGGGCGCGGGCCCGTTTTCGGGCCGTCCCAAGAAAGGCTTTGGTATGTACTACTCCCAAGAGTTTGATGTGATTGTGGTGGGCGGCGGCCATGCAGGCACTGAGGCTGCATTGGCCTCAGCCCGCATGGGCTGCAAAACCCTGCTGCTAACGCACAATATTGAAACCCTAGGCCAGATGAGCTGTAACCCCTCCATTGGCGGCATTGGCAAGGGCCACCTGGTCAAGGAAGTTGATGCGATGGGCGGCGCCATGGCGCTGGCTACCGACGAGGGCGGCATTCAGTTTCGAATACTCAACAGCTCCAAGGGCCCTGCGGTGCGGGCCACGCGCGCGCAGGCCGACCGAATTTTGTACAAAGCTGCCATTCGCCGCCGGCTGGAGAACCAGTCTAACTTGTGGCTTTTTCAGCAGGCGGTGGATGACCTGATGGTCGAAGGCGACCGGGTTGTTGGCGCTGTCACGCAAGTCGGCATCAAGTTTCGCAGCCGCACGGTGGTGCTGACGGCGGGTACTTTTTTAGACGGCAAAATCCATGTGGGCTTGCAAAACTACGCCGCCGGCAGGGCGGGCGACCCACCCGCGCTGTCACTGAGTGCGCGGCTAAAGGAGCTCAAACTGCCGCAGGGCCGGCTGAAAACCGGCACACCTCCGCGCATTGACGGGCGCAGCATTGACTTCAGCAAGTGCACCGCCCAACCTGGCGACGGCATGCCCGGCGGCACTGCAGGCGCGGTGCCCGTGTTCAGCTTCATGGGCGCTGCCATTGCCCACCCGCAGCAGGTGCCGTGCTACATCACCCACACCAACGCCCACACGCACGACATCATTCGCAGCGGTTTTGACAGAAGTCCCATGTTTACCGGGAAAATTGACGGTATTGGCCCCCGCTATTGCCCGAGTGTGGAAGACAAAGTAAACCGCTTTGCTGACAAGGAAAGCCACCAAATTTTCTTGGAGCCTGAAGGCTTGAACACCCACGAGGTCTACCCCAACGGCATTTCAACCAGCCTGCCGTTTGACATTCAGTACGCGCTGGTACGGTCAATGGCGGGCATGGAAAACGCACACATTTTGCGCCCCGGCTATGCAATTGAATACGACTACTTTGACCCGCGCGCGCTGAAAAGCAGCTTTGAAACGCGCGCTATTAGCGGACTATTTTTTGCTGGACAACTCAACGGCACAACCGGGTACGAAGAAGCCGCCGCACAAGGTATGTTTGCCGGCATCAATGCAGCACTGCAGTGCCAAGGTAAAGAAAGCTGGCTCCCCAAACGCGACGAGGCCTACCTCGGCGTGCTAGTTGACGACTTGATTGCCAAAGGCGTGAGCGAGCCGTACCGCATGTTTACCAGCCGGGCGGAGTTCCGGCTGATGCTGCGCGAGGACAACGCTGATATGCGCCTGACTGAAAAAGGGCGTGCATTGGGCTTGGTGGACGACGCTCGCTGGAGTGCTTTTAACCGTAAACGCGACGCTGTTTCACGTGAAACAGAGCGCCTGCGCAGCATTTGGGT